>JBEEMM010000015.1:0-17625 GCA_041192685.1 Bacteroidota bacterium
CGGAACTCAAATTTGACGGGGTAGCGATTTCGCTTTGCTACCAAAATGGACTGCTTGCGCGCGCACTTACCCGAGGCGACGGCCTGAAGGGCGACGATGTGGCCGTCAATGTCCGCACCATCCAAGGAATTCCGCTTCAACTCCCCGCTGATGCCCCCCTTGATCTCGAAGTGAGGGGCGAAATTGTCTTCTTGCATGCGGACTTTGAGCGGCTCAACGACCGCCGCAAAAACACCGGACTCGAACTCTTTGCCAACCCCCGAAACGCCGCTTCAGGAACCCTTAAAATGCAGGACTCGGCTGAGGTTGCCAAGCGCCGACTCAGCATGTTTACGTACGCGGCCTACTCCAGCCAAAGTCCCTTTGCTTCGCACTCTGAGGCCATGCATGGTTTAGCTCGATGGGGATTCCCCGTCCCGTCGCAGCAGGAGCGATGGTCGCAGCGCTGCGAAACAGCAGACCAAGTCAAGGATTTTCTCACCTTTTGGGACCAAAAACGCCAAAACCTCCCGGTGGCTACCGATGGGGTAGTCCTCAAGGTCGATCGGGTGGACCAGCAGCAGCGACTGGGTTCGACGGCCAAATCGCCCCGATGGGCAATGTCCTATAAATTTAATGCGGAGCAGGCTTGCACGCCATTGCTCGATGTGGTGTACCAGGTCGGCCGCACCGGAGCCATCACCCCGGTGGCCCATCTTGAGCCCGTATGGATTAGCGGTACCCAGGTTCAGCGCGCCTCGGTGCACAATTCAGACCAGATTCTCAAGCTCGACCTGCACCTTGGCGACTGGGTTTGGGTAGAGAAGGGCGGAGAAATCATTCCTAAAATCACGTCGGTTGACTTGGACCGTCGCAGCCCAGGAGCTATTCCAGTTTTATTTGCCACAAGCTGCCCCGACTGCGGCTCCGCTTTAGAACGCCGCGAAGGAGAGGCGCAGCACTTTTGCCCCAACCACCAAAAATGCCCTACCCAAATCAAGGGTCGTCTGGAGCACTTCATTCATCGGCGCGCCATGGACGTAGACGGCATCGGAACCGAAACCATAGATCGTTTGGTCGATCTGGGTTGGGTTCACACTCCTGCTGACCTTTATGACCTTGGCGAGCAGGGCTGGAGCCAGCTCGAGAAGTTTAAAGAAAAGTCCGTGAGCAATGCCCTAGCCAGCCTTGAAGCCAGCAAAGACCGCCCCTTTTCGCGCGTACTTTTTGCTCTTGGAATCCGCCATGTGGGAGAAACCGTGGCTAAAAAACTGGTGCAAGCGTTTGCTCGCATCGAAGATTTAATGAACGCGACCCACGAAGAATTGCTCGACGTGCCCGACGTGGGACCTCAAATTGCCGAGAGCATTCAATCTTGGCTGGCAAACCCAGAAAACCGCCATGAACTCGACCGACTCCAATCCCATGGAATCAAGCTGGAGCAGGCCCAATCCACGGTTTCAGGCTCTGGACTGCTTCAGGGCAAGACCTTTGTAGTGAGCGGAGTTTTTGCGCATTTTAGCCGCGACGGAATCAAGAGTTCCATCGAAGAGCATGGCGGACGCGTAGGAAGCTCCGTAAGCAGTAAAACAGACTACTTGTTGGCTGGAGAAGGGGTGGGGCCGAGCAAACGCAGCAAGGCAGAGGCCCTGGGAGTACAATGGTTAACCGAAGAAGAATATCAACTATGGATTGGCTCTACAGACTAAGCGCTCCGCTCCAGAAGAAGGCCTGGCGCAATGCCGCCAATGAACGACCCACAACCACTCATTGGCCGGGATGGGAGAAGGTTCGTCGCATAGGAATCGTATTTGATTCACGGGCCGAAGAAGGCTACCTCGAGTCCATGCGCCAGGTAGTTTCTGCCTTGCAGGCCCAGCAGCGATCGGTCAATTTAATTGGTTGGACTGGCGAAATGCGTCCCAAAAATGCACTCTATTCTGGCCGCCAGCTCATCTTCACCGACGACTTTGCATGGAACGGAGCGGTGCAAGGGGGCAATGCCTTGGAATTCATGCAAACCGAGTTTGACCTTGTGGTCGTTCTGCACCGAGGCCAAGACAGCCCCATTGACTACATTGTGGCGCGCACTCCCTCGGGACTTCGCGTGAGCATTACGGGCGCCAACGACTTTTATGACGTGCGCTACCACAGCGCAGACCGCCTTCCTATGGACTACTTTCGTGCATTGAGCGCTTGGCTCGCTAAAATTCCTCCTCGATGAACGCTCGCATCAACCCATTTCGCGGAACAGGCATAGCCTTGGTGACACCCTTCACGCTTCAAAATGAAGTCGATTATCCAGCGCTGAAGCGTTTGGTTGACCATTGCATAGACGGCGGAGTGGACTTCCTTGTGGCCCTAGGCACGACTGCCGAAACAGCAACCCTCACCGCGGACGAAAAGCAGCGTGTTGTGGCGGCCGTTTGCGATGCAGCCGCGGGCCGCGTCCCTGTGGTCCAAGGGGTAGGAGGTAACGATTCCGCCAAAGTGGCCGCTGAACTCAAGGCGGGGTTGCGTCAGGGAATCTCTGGCGTTCTGAGCGTTTCGCCCTACTACAACAAGCCGACGCAAGAGGGCATTTACCGCCACTTCATCCATATCTCAGCCGCTACGGACTTGCCCATCATTCTCTACAACGTTCCGGGCCGCACGGGTTCAAACATGGCTGCAGAGACCACACTACGCATCGCGAATGAGGTTCCGCATGCCGTAGCGATTAAAGAAGCCAGTGGTAACCTCGAGCAGGCCATGACCATTGTACTCGGCGCTCCAGAAGGCTTTGACGTTTTGAGTGGCGACGACAACCTGACGCTTCCCTTGGTGGCCTGCGGAGCCCATGGCGTCATTTCGGTAAGCGGCCAAGCCTTTCCCAAAACGTTTAGCCAAATGGTACGCGATGCCCGTGCTGGCGCTATGGGCGCGGCCCAAGTCGGGCACTACGCCATGCTTGGCTTCACCCAGCAACTTTTTGCCGAAGGCAATCCGGGCGGAATCAAATCTGCCCTCGCGCACCTCGGTATCATTCACCCCGCACTTCGACTGCCCTTGTGGCCCGTCTCACCCCAACTCGATGCAGCTTTGGCCCAATCGGTACGCAAATTGCAGCAGCACGAACTATGAAGAACTGGATCCTAATGGCTGCGGTAGTGGCCCTAAGCTCGTGCGGCGACTACGGTAAAGTCCTTAAAAACCCCGACCCCGCCTACCGGCTTGAGCGGGCCATTAAGTACTACGAAGGGGGCAACTACAGCAAGGCTTTTCCGCTTTTTGATGAGCTAATGACCTCATACCGAGGTACCACCAAGGCCCAAGAAGTCTACCGCTACTTCGCCAAAACCCTTTATGCCCAGCGAGATTATATTCTTGCATCCTATCACTTTAAGCGTTTTGCCCAGACCTTTCCATCCGACGAGTTCGCGGAGGATGCGGCATACCTGGGTGCCTACTGTGCCTACCTCGAAGCCCCTTCGGTCACCCTTGACCCGGCCTATACCTACCAAGCGATGGATGAGCTCCAGCTTTTTATCAATACCCATCCGAATTCTAAGTTTTTGAGTGAGGCCAATGATCACATTGACGAGCTTCGGGGAAGGCTCGAAGAAAAGAGTTATTTAATTGCCAAGGGCTACCACCATCGCAATCAGTATTCCAGCGCCGTAGTGTCGTTTAACGTCATGCTTACCGAGCATCCTTCTAGCCCGCGCCGCGAGCAGGCCATGTTCTTTCGACTGGAGTCTGCCGTGAGGTACGCTCAAAATTCTATTGACGCCAAGAAGGCCGAGCGTTTTAAGGAGGCCGAAACCTACGTGAAGGAGTACCGATCAACCTTCCCAGGCGGAACCTACGCTGCAGATGTTGCATCGCTCGAGAAGCAAATCACGTTGAACAAACAAAAATAATCGTACTTTTGCCCTCCAATTTGCAACTTAGTTACCTCAATTATGGATAAAGCCCACCTAGCCGCCTCGAAGACTACCAAAACCTTGGATTTTAACGAGCTGGATGCCGCTACAGGCAACATTTATGAGGCAATTGCCCAGATTTCTCGTCGTGCAGAGCAAATCAATGAGACTTTGCGTGCTGAAATCAATGATAAGCTTATTGATTTTGAAGTAGTTACTGATAGCCTCGAAGAGGTTTTTGAGAATAAGGAGCAGATTGAAATGTCTCGCCAATACGAGGCACTCCCCAAGCCCCATGCTATGGCAGTGCGCGAATGGCTCGACGGCAAGGTATTTTACCGCTATCCGGAGACCGATAGCGACAAGGCTTAATTGATGATTCTGCAGGGTCGCCGCATCCTGCTGGCTTTAAGTGGGGGCATTGCCGCCTACAAAATTCCTTTATTGGTTCGCTTGCTTCGGCAGGAGGGTGCAGAAGTTCGGGTGGCCCTTACTCCAGCCGCCGAAGAATTTGTTTCGCCCCTAACCCTTGCAGTCCTTTCGGGTACGCCTACTGAACAGCACTTGGTACTGAGTCATGGAGGCCGCACCTCTTGGAACAACCACGTTCATCTTGCCGAATGGGCTGAGGCCGTTGTAGTTGCACCTGCTACGAGCAATACCCTGGCCAAGGCCGCCAACGGGCTTTGCGACAATTTGG
Organism: Bacteroidota bacterium; assembly: GCA_041192685.1. Taxonomy (GTDB): domain Bacteria; phylum Bacteroidota; class Bacteroidia; order Flavobacteriales; family Schleiferiaceae; genus TMED14. The sequence continues at coordinate 4,585 of JBEEMM010000015.1, forward strand.
TCCTGTCCATTGTGCTCTCGGCAAAATGTCCTGTTTTTTGGGCGCCTGCCATGGATCTTGACATGTTTGCCTATCCGGCCACCCAAGAGAATTTAGTCCGGTTGCGAAGCATGGGTCACAAAGTTTGGCCGTCTCCAGAGGGCTCGCTTGCCTCAGGGTTGAGTGGCGCCGGGCGCATGGTAGAGCCGGAATTCATGCTTCGCGCTCTGGAACTGCATTTTGCTGCTCGTCCATTTTGGCTAGGTAAGACCTTATTGCTCACCTCTGGACCCACGGAAGAATCGATTGATCCGGTGCGTTTTGTGACCAACGGTTCCAGCGGACGCATGGGGGAGGCCATTGCCGCCGAAGCCGAGCAGCGCGGAGCCAGGATTCATTGGGTTCGCGGGCCTTTGCGCCGAGCGGACCGAACTTGGACTGATGCGGTACAAATCGTTCCCGTGCGAAGCGCATCAGAAATGCATGCTGCAGCGGTAAAAGCCTTGCCGGATGCAGACGTGGTCATAGCCGCCGCCGCGGTGTCGGACCTTTGTCCGACTTCAGTCCGCAGCGAAAAAATTCCAAAATCAGAACTATCCGCGACCATAAATTTTGAGCCTACGCCAGATATTCTCCAAGATTTAGCCAAGCGCAGAATTCCGGGTCAAGTAATTATTGGTTTTGCCCTTGAAACGGGCGAGGGCTTAAGTTCCGCGAAAAATAAGCTGGTTCGCAAAGGTGCTGACGCCATGGTTCTGAACTACGAAACCGAGCAAACGGGCATGAATTCAAGCACCAACCAGATAACCATGGTTACCGAGGGCCGAGAAGAGCAGGGTCCGCTCGAGACTAAAGCCCAGGTTGCCAGCCGAATTTTGGATTGGGTTGAACGCTTCGCGACCAAGGACTAACTTCAGGGTATGAAATCAATCGTTCTTCATTCAATGCTTTGGTTGGCTTGCATGACCGTGCAGGCTCAGGAATTTTTTATTGAAGTTAAGGTTCAAGCTCCAGAGGTTCAAACCAATGACCGTCAAGTTTTTACACAATTAGAGCAGGTGGTTCGCGACCTGGTCAATAACCGAGCTTGGACCGAGGGAACCTGGGAGCAGGACGAGCGCATTCGCGGCTCTTTAGTGCTGACCATCAGAGACTACGACCAAAGCAGCGGTCAAATGTCGGGCAACCTGCAGGTTTCGTTTGCGCGTCCCGTTTATGGTGCGGACTACAATACGACGACACTTAATTTTCAGGATCCAGACCTGCGATTTAGGTACCGACCCAACGAAATTGTAGAATTTCAGCCCAACCAGTTCCAAGATTTACCCTCGTTACTCGGTTTTTACGCCTACTTAGCGCTCGGGTTGGATGAGGCCTCATTTGACGCGCAGGCCAGGGCTTCGCTGCTGTCTGCCATGCAAATAGCGCAGATGGCTCAGGCCTCGGGAGCTGGGGGAGGCTGGGATCGTTTCACCTCTACCCGAAACCGTTTTTGGCTCATTGAAGACCTGCTTAATCCGGCGAATGACGTTTTTTTGCAGTCTTGGTACCGATACCACCGCGAAGGAATGGATCGCATTGCCAGCCTCGATACCCAGCTGGAGGCAAAGCGTTCAATCATAGCTTCTTTGAAAGCCCTGCAGCCCATTCATACCCGTCAGCCCAATATTTACTTGCTGCGTTGGTTTTTTGACAGCAAGTCGGTGGAGATTCAGCAAATTTTCTCGGGCGGACCCCCTATTGCCCTGCAGGAGTTGATTGAGGTGCTCCAGGTAATGGATGCTTCAAACGCAAGTAAGTACTTAAACATGGGCAAGTCTCGTTAGACAGCCCTAGGTTTGCGCCATGCTTCGTCGTCTGCACATTGAGCGCTTTGCGCTAATCGATCAGTTAGACCTTATTGTCGAGCCTGGATTCACCGTGGTTACGGGAGAAACAGGGGCTGGTAAGTCAATATTTCTCGGCGCACTTCAGCTTGCCTTGGGCGGCAGGGCAGAGTTTGCCAGCATCGGTCAAGCAAACCACCGAAGTTTGGTAGAAGCGGAGTTCTCGGTGCCCCAATCCCGCGAATTCGACCTTGGCTCCACCGAATGGGATTGGTGGACCGACCAAGACAAAGCCCTTTTGGTGCTTCGCCGCGAAGTGGTTCCTGGCGGACGAAGCCGAGCCTTTATTAACGATTCGCCGGTACGCCTCGACGAGTTGCGGCGGGTTTCTGCCTCCCTAGTTGACATTCATAGCCAGCGAGACGAAGGTCTTTGGGCTCGCAGCGAAGGCGTGGTTTTGCTTCTTGAGGCTTTTGCACACCAAGGGCAAGAGGTTTGCGCAGAATACGCCAGGGCCTGGTCTGAATACCGAAGCGCTGCGTCTGATCTAGCTCTTTTGGAATCGCAAATTGGTGCGGTGTCAGACCCTGAATACCTAAGATTCATAGTCGAGGAGCTGCAGGCTTTAGCACTTAAACCCGGCGAAGAGGCCTCCTTGCGCGAGCGCTTGAGCCTCCTAGGCAACCAAAAGGAACTGAGTGAAGCGAGCGCAGAAGCCCTCTCGCTCATTGAACGCGAAGAACTCGGACTAGAATCCATCGCAGCCCAGGTGCGCAGGCTGGGGGAGCGGGTGGCCCGTTTGAGCCCTTCCAATGAGGAACTGTCTGCCATGGGATTCGCCCTGGAGGAACAGGTCCGAGAGCTCCGAGCTCGCTGGAGCGATCTGGTGGAACGGCTCGATTCAGACCCCCTGGCACTAGAAATTGCCGAAGAACGCCTTGCCGCAATCGACCGACTCCAGCGCAAGCACCAATGCTCTGACGAAGAGGCGCTCTTAAACCATCAATCCCTGCTGGAGCAAAGGCTTGAGGTTTGGGATGCCGGACAGGAGCGGCGTCTTCAGGCCCATGCTGCAATAGAGTCCGCGCTAAAGAACGTGCAGCAAGCAGGCTCTGCCTGGAACCAAAATTTGATGCAGGCTGAACCCCAATTGGTCCAAGCGGTAAAGGATGGATTGGCTGATTTGGCAATGCCCCAGACTCAGTTTGCCGTAATAGCCGAGCTCCGTACTGCGCCCAGTGCCACCGGAACCTACAGCTACCGATTGGAATTCAGTGCCAACCCGGGACAATCCATGCAGGACCTCGCCAAGGTAGCCTCAGGGGGGGAGCGGAGTCGTCTCATGCTCGTGCTCAAGCGATTCCTTGCCCAACGTCAGGGCTTGTCTACGGTGCTTTTTGATGAAATTGATACCGGGGTTTCGGGCGGAACGGCCAGCAAAATGGCGCAGATGCTTCGATCAATGAGTCGAGACGCCCAAGTGATTGCCATTACCCACCTGCCCCAGGTAGCTGCGCTGGGCAGCCAGCACTGGGTTGTGGAGAAATCCGTCGAAAAAGACAGTACGCGCACGATACTTAAGGTCTTAAACCAGACTGAGCGCATTTCAGAAGTTGCCCGCCTTCTCTCTGACGGAGTCTTGAGTGAAGTGGCCTTGGCGCAGGCTGAGGCCTTGATGGCGTCTACCCAATGATTTTAGCGATATTTGCACTATGAACAACAACCTACTTCAAGGAAAAAAAGGCATCGTATTTGGTGCCCTGAACAGCGATTCTATCGCATGGAAGGTCGCCGAACAATGCCATGCACAGGGAGCACAGCTCGTGCTTACTAACGCACCCATGGCCATGCGAATGGGTGAAATCAATGCCCTGGCAGAAAAAACGGGTGCCCTAGTAATAGGAGCGGATGCCACGAGTCTTGAAGAACTTCAAAACCTTATCCAAGGTGCCATGGATCACTTTGGCGGCAAGATTGACTTCATTCTGCACAGCATTGGAATGTCCGTTAACGTGCGCAAAAACAGGCCCTACACCGACCTCAACTACGATTTCTTGACCAAGGGTTGGGACGTTTCGGCCGTTAGCTTTCACAAGGTGCTTCAAACGGCCTATCAGATGGACGCACTGAGTCAGTGGGGTAGTGTTCTTGCCCTGAGCTACATAGCAGCACAGCGAACCTTCCCAGACTACAACGACATGGCCGAGAACAAGGCTTATCTGGAGTCGGTTGCCCGCAGCTTCGGATACCACTACGGCATAAGTAAGCAGGTTCGGGTGAATACGATCAGTCAATCGCCCACGCCAACCACTGCCGGGAGTGGGGTCAAAGGCTTCAATGCCTTTTTGAATTTTGCCGACAAAATGAGCCCCTTGGGTAACGCCACCGCAGAGGACTGCGCAAACCTTTGCGTCGTTATGTTTAGCGACATGACCCGTCGGGTAACCATGCAGAACCTTTACAACGATGGCGGATTTAGCAATACGGGCGTGAGCCAAGAAGTGCTCGACGCCTACATGAAGGGCGCTGAATAAGCAATTATGCTAGTCGGCTTCCCCATCGAGGGATGCCTTTTTCTGATGCTAACGAATGCTAAAACTCGCTCTTCTCGTGAAAAGAAAGCGTGCTGAATTTCTCTTGGGTGAGCTGCAGTCCAAACTGAGAATCGGCCAAAAATACCAAGCGTCCAAACTTGTCGGTAGCCAACTGGCGGGCCTTCATGCGCTGGAATTCTTCTAATTGACTGCCTAAATCGCCTTCGATCCAAAGGGCCTTATAAGCAGGGAAGGGTTCGTAGGAACATTTTGCTCCATACTCGTGCTCGAGGCGGTACTGAATTACTTCGTACTGCAGCGCGCCAACCGTACCGATTACTTTGCGTCCGTTGGCCACTAGGGTAAACAACTGGGCCACACCCTCGTCCATTAGCTGGTCAACGCCCTTTGCAAGTTGCTTTGATTTAAGGGGGTCGGCGTTGTTAATAAAACGAAAGTGCTCGGGTGAAAAAGACGGAATTCCGCTAAAATGAAGACTTTCTCCTGCAGTGAGGCTGTCGCCGATGCGAAACAGTCCCGTGTCAGGAAGGCCAACGATATCGCCGGGATAGGCCTTTTCAACCACTTCTCGTTTGCTCGCCAAAAAAGTCATTGGCGAACTGAATTTCAAGCTTTTGCCCTCCCTGACGTGAAAGTAGTTCGTGTTTCGCTCAAAGGTTCCGCTCACGACCTTCACAAAGGCAATGCGGCTTCGGTGGTTGGGGTCAATGTTCGCGTGAATTTTAAAGACAAAACCGCTAAACTTGACCTCGTCGGGGCGGACCATTCGCTCCTCGGCCTGCTTGGGCTGCGGACTTGGGGCTATTTCAGTGAAGCAGTTCAGGAGTTCGCGCACTCCGAAGTTATTCAATGCGGAACCAAAAAACACAGGCTGCAGCTGCCCGCTGAGGTATAAATCACGATCAAACTCTGGATACACTCCTCGAACCAGTTCCAGCTCCTCGCGCAAGGCTTTTGCTGCCGGTTCTCCGATACGGCTCACGAGTTCTGGGCTACTTAAATCACTGAATGACAGTCCTTCAGCAACCTTTTGCTTGCTCACTTGGTTGTAGATCAATAAAGACTTGGACCAAAGGTCATAGACTCCCTGAAACTCGGCACCCATGCCAATGGGCCAGGAGAGGGGGCAGAGTCGCAGGCCAAGTTTGGCCTCAATCTCGTCAAGCAGGTCAAAGGCATCGCGCCCTTCGCGGTCCAGCTTATTGATGAATACGATAATGGGAGTTTGGCGCATGCGGCAGACGCTGACCAGCTTCTCGGTCTGGGTTTCTACACCCTTGGCTACGTCGACCACTACAATGGCGCTGTCAACGGCCGTTAGGGTGCGGTAGGTATCTTCTGCAAAATCCTGGTGGCCAGGAGTATCCAAAATATTAATATGCTTGCCTTGGTATTCAAAAGCCATTACCGAAGTGGCGACCGATATGCCCCGCTGGCGCTCGATCTCCATGAAGTCAGAGGTAGCCCCCTTCTTGATTTTATTGCTTTTTACCGCACCAGCCTCTTGAATGGCTCCGCCAAAAAGCAAAAGCTTCTCGGTTAGGGTGGTTTTGCCTGCGTCGGGGTGCGAAACAATTCCAAAGGTTCGGCGGCGCTGAAGCTCCGTGATTAAATTCGACATAGTGACTAATTTGCGGAGTGCAAAGGTAGGCAGTCATGCTCTGAACCTTTTGAAGCATTATAAGTTAAGCAAATCATGGAGTCGACTTACAGTATCAAGGACTTAGAGCACATGACCGGGATCAAGGCACATACCTTGCGCATCTGGGAACAGCGCTATGATATTGTAGTTCCTATGCGAACCGAGACCAATATTCGGTACTATAGCGATGAAGACCTAAAAACCCTCCTCAATGTATCGGTTCTCATCCAAAAAGGTTGGAGAATTAGCAAGATCGCAGATTTGTCTAAAGAACAACTCTGCAAAACCGTTTTTGACGAAGCGATACTTAACGGGAGCCAATCCGCTCAAGTTACCAGGATGGTCCAATCCTGCGTTGACCTTGATGAACACTCCTTTTCAGAGGTTATGAACGCGAGCATCAAGGAGGTGGGTGAAGAGGCAACCTTCACCAAGCTGGTAGGGGAGTTTATTCATCAAATCGGCTACATGTGGCAGACCGACGCGCTGGGTGTGGCGCACGAACACTTTGCCAGCAACATTATCAAGCAAAAGATTTATGCGGCCCTAGACCGTCTGGAGGACAAGCAAATGTCTGCCCAAAACCCAGGAATTTTGCTCTACCTCCCTCAGGACGAGCTGCATGAACTCGGACTTCTCTACCTGCACTATTTGCTAAAATCCCAGGGCAAGGTCGTAGTAAACCTCGGGCAGTCCCTGCCTCTGGAGCATTTGAAGCACATTTTTAAGGACTCCACCTCATTCAAGGTCGTCGTAAGTGTCTGGACCACGCAGCCCTTGCCGGAACAAATAGCGCAATACGCAAAGGAAGCACGCTCGTTTATGGGCTCCACGCCCCTCTGGGTTACCGGGCTCGCTACAATGCAATGGACCAACACGGACTCTAGCATTGTTGTATATCCGTCTTTGGCTCACCTAGGCCAAGCGCTAGCCGCAATGGCCTAGGACAGTTCCTAGCGTGCTCCCGAGTTTATTCTTTTGTTTAGTTTTTTAACTAAAACTTTCTACAAGTGGCACGGTAATGGCTCTGTAATGTTTAACTTTGATAATCATTTGTTAAACAACAGAAATGCAGCAAGACACCTTCGGTCCTCAGATTTATCAGCATCAGCAATTCTTGCGCGCGCTTGCCTACAAACTAACGCGCCACTCCGAGGACGCTGAAGACCTCGTGCAGGAAACTTTCTTTAAGGCCATTAAGAACCAGACTAAGTACCAACCTGGGACAAATCTTCGTGGCTGGCTGTACACGATTCTCAAGAACACCTTCATCAACAACTACCGCAAGAAGAAGAATCAAAATACCTACCTAGACGACAGTGAGAATCAGTACGTCCTTGGGGGCATGATGGCCAATAGAGAAGACGAGGCCGACAGCCCCTATGAAATGACCAACATTAAAGATAGAATTGAGCTGGTGGAGAGTACCTATCTTGATGCCTTCATGATGTACTTTAACGGCTACAAATACGAAGAAATAGCCAACCACATGGGAATTCCACTCGGAACGGTAAAAAGTAGAATATTCCTAGCTCGTCGCAAAATGATTGAGCAATTGCGCGGAATCCGCGGACACGCCTAATGCCACAGAAAGCCATAGTAATTGGTTCCGGATTTGCCGGAATGTCGAGCGCCGCATACCTCGCTCAAGCGGGGTATTCGGTAGACGTACTTGAAATGCACGACATCCCAGGAGGCCGAGGTCGCCAATGGATCCATGAGGGCTACACCTTTGACCTAGGGCCTTCCTTTTATTGGATGCCGGACGTCTTCGACACGTTCTTTGGGCATTTTGGCAAAAAAACCTCAGACTACTACGAGCTGCAGCGGCTGGACCCCTCCTACAGTATATACTTTGACGATGGACCCATGCCCATTCCAGCCAGTATGGACGAGATCGAGGCACTCTTCGAGCGTCTGGAGCCCGGGTCTGCAGCGAAACTAAAGGTTTTCTTGAAGGACGCCGAGTACAAATACCGTGTGGGCATTGACGACCTGGTCAGAAAACCTTCTCGAAGTGTTTTTGAGTTTGCCGACATGAGAATTCTCACCGGTTTGCTTCGAATGGACCTGCTGAGCAGCATACGCAGCAGCATCGCCAAGGTAGTCAAAAACCCCAAACTCAAGCAGCTCCTAGAGTTTCCGGTGCTCTTTCTTGGAGCCACTCCGAGCAACACCCCGGCCTTGTACAGCCTAATGAACTACTCGGACTTTGCTCAAGGAACATGGTACCCTCTTGGTGGCATGTATTCGGTTGTCAAAGGCTTTCACCAACTCGCGGTGGAGCAGGGTGCACGCTTTCATTTTAACCAAGAAGTAACTGGATTCCGCTACGAAGGCAAATCCATATCGGGAGTCTACGTAGGCTCAACCTGCTACGACGCCGACGTGGTAGTAGCCTCGGCTGACTACGCCCACATCGAGCAAAAGCTAATTAAGCCTGAGTTTCGCCGCTATTCGGCCAATTATTGGGCAAAACGAAAAATGGCACCGTCTGCCTTTATGTACTACCTAGGTCTGGATACTAAACTGCCTGAACTTGAGCACCATTCGCTCTTTTTTGATGCGGACTTCGATACCCACGCAGACGCTATTTACACCAATCCGCGTTGGCCCGAAAAGCCTCTTTTTTACTTGAGTATTTCTTCGGCTACCGATGCATCTATGGCTCCAGAGGGCAAGGACACTCTCATTATTTTAATCCCTATGGCCACTGGCCTCGAAGACGACGATTCCATTCGCGATCGCTATCTTGGTATGGTGGCGGAGCGCATCAAAAAGCAGATCGGTATGGACATTCGCGACCACATAGTCGTTCAGCGAAGCTTTGCCTACCGCGACTTCGTTAAGGACTATCACGCGCACCTTGGCAACGCCTACGGGCTCGCCAATACGCTCGACCAAACGGCAATTCTCAAACCAAGCCTCAAGGGTAAGCTCGATAACTTGTACTTCGCGGGCCAGCTTACCGTGCCTGGGCCTGGCGTCCCACCCTGTATCATATCGGGTGAAGTGGTCGCCCGTGAGGTTGCTAAAGAACATCCCTCCGCCTAATGGATTTCTATACCAAAACGTCGATTGCCACGAGTAAAGAAATCACCAAGGCTTACTCTACCTCCTTTTCTCTGGGTATTCTTGGCTTGTCAAAGCCCCTCCGCCCGCCGATTTATGCCATTTACGGCTTCGTTCGAGTCGCAGACGAAATTGTAGACACCTTCCACGGCAAAAACCAACGCGACCTGCTTGAGCGGTTTTGGAGGGAAACCGACCGTGCCATCGACGAGGGCATCTCGACCAATCCGGTGCTTCAATCCTTTCAGTACGTAGTCAACGAATACCAAATTGACCGCGGTCTTATCAATACCTTCTTGCGATCCATGGAGATGGACCTGGTCGATCAAAACTTCGATCAGGCGACCTACGAACAGTACATTCTAGGGAGTGCAGAGGTTGTTGGCCTAATGTGCCTCAAGGTATTTGTCAAAGGCGACCAGGCGCGCTATGAAGAGCTTACTCCCTTTGCCATGAAGCTCGGCTCAGCCTTTCAGAAGATTAATTTTTTGCGTGACGTGGCACAGGACTTCCAGTCCCTTGGTCGGTCCTACTTCCCTAATGTGGACCTGAGCAACTTTAACGACGACGCAAAAATGGCCATTGAGCGAGACATCGAACGGGACTTTCGCAAGGGCTACGAAGGCATACTGCAGTTGCCCAAGGGCTCTCGATTCGGAGTCTACATTGCCTACATGTACTACTACGCGCTCTTTCAAAAAATCATGCGCACTCCGTCGTCCGAAGTATTTAAGACGCGGATTCGCATCACGAACCGCAAGAAGTACCGACTTTTTGCAAGCTCCTTCGTGAGGCACGTTCTGAATCTGCTGTAGCTATGGAAAATGTTATCCTCGTCAATAAGGCCGATGAACCGGTCGGGCGGATGGAGAAGCTTGAGGCCCACCGACTAGGACTTCTTCACCGCGCCTTCTCTGTCTTTCTGATAAACTCTGAAGGTCAAACCCTGCTCCAGCAGCGAGCCGCTGGTAAATACCATTCCCCCTTGCTGTGGACCAACTCCTGCTGCAGCCACCAACGAGAGGGAGAAACCAATCTTGAGGCGGCAACAAGACGCCTTAGTGAAGAATTGGGAGTAAACAGCGCGGAACTGATTGAGCTTCGCGAGTCGTTTCACTTTATTTATCGGGCAGAATTTGACAACGGCCTCATTGAGCACGAACTCGACCATGTCATAATCGGACGCTACGACGGGGCATTGAAGCTCGATAGGGACGAGGTTGAATCCGTGCGGTGGGTATCGATGGATGCACTCGCTCAAGAGATGACCGCGCATCCAGAGGTCTTCACGGCCTGGTTTCAAATTATATTCCGCGAATACCAAAGCCAACTAAAGCTATGAATTTTGAGAACCAACGCGCTTCGGTAAGTCGCCATGCGCATTTTAATGCGGCGCACCGACTCTATGTCAAGAATTGGACGGATGCTCAAAACGAGGCCTACTTTGGCCTGTGCTCGAATCCGCACTACCACGGTCACAATTATGAGCTTATCGTCAAGCTAAGCGGAGTAATTGATTCGGTGACGGGCTATGTATTTGACTTGGGTACCCTTTCAAGCCTCATCAAAAGCGAAGTTGAGGCCAAACTTGACCACCGAAACCTCAACGAAGAAGTTGCGGAATTTGCCGACCGAGTTCCGTCCGCAGAAAACATCGCAGTGGTTATTTGGCACTGGCTGAGGCCCCATTTGCCCGCGACCCTAGACCTTCACATCACCTTGTATGAAACACCCCGAAATTTTGTGGAATACCATGGAGCCTAATAAAACCTTTCACGGAACCCTTGTAGCAAGCGGAACGCGCCCGGCCAACGGCAGAGAGCGTGCAACACCGACTATTGAAGAAAATCTTCTTCAGCCCGACGACGATAAAATCGAGCGCATTGCCCGCAAATTCAGCGACATAATGGAGATTCTTGGACTGGATCTCAACGACGACTCCCTAAAAGACACTCCGCGAAGGGTGGCAAAAATGTACGTTTTGGAGCAGTTTGCTGGACTAAATCCCTTGAATAAGCCGGAGGTTACGCTGTTTGAGAACCGATACCAGTACGGCGAAATGATTCTTGAGCGAAACATCACGCTTCACTCGACCTGCGAGCACCATTTTGTGCCAATTTTGGGCGTCTGCCATGTGGCCTACTTCTCTTCGGGTGAGGTAGTTGGGCTGTCAAAATTGAATCGTTTGGTGCGGTACTTTGCCAAGCGGCCCCAGGTCCAGGAGCGCCTGACCGAGCAAATCGCCGCGGAGCTTAAAAAAGTACTTAAAACCGAAGACGTGGCGGTCTACCTCGATGCCGAGCACCTCTGCGTCAAAATGCGTGGGGTAGAAGACGCGCAAAGCTCTACCGTGACGAGCCACTTCAGTGGTAAGTTTCGTGAACCCGCCGCTCGCGCTGAATTCATCCAGGCAATCAAGACCTAGTCATGGTTCTGTTTTGGTTTCGTCGCGACCTTCGTCTCGAAGACAATTCCGGACTCTTTAGGGCTCTTGAAACGGGAGTTCCGGTTCAACCGGTCTTTGTATTCGACCGCGAAATCCTTGACAAACTAGAGAACCGCAGCGATGCAAGGGTACAATTTATACACAATGAGCTGCATCGAATCAATACGGAGCTGGCTGCTTGGGGCGGCCAGCTTTGGGTGCATTACGGCAGCCCCCTTGAGGCACACCGCCAGTGGTTGTCGGAACATCCTGAAATTCAAGGGGTTTTTGCCAACCGCGACTACGAACCCTATGCCCGTAGGCGGGATAAGCAAATAGAGGAACTCTACCAAAGCGAGGGAAGGTGGTTCAAAGGCTCCAAAGACCATGTTGTTTTTGAAAAGTCTGAGGTTGCCAAAGGCGACGGGTCTCCCTATTCAGTCTTTACCCCCTACAGCCGCAGGTGGCGCGAGCGCTTGACCCAAGAGGGGATTAATCACTTTAATTCATTAGGGCTTCTATCCAGCGGACTCCGAAAAGAGCCTTCGAACCAGGCCATTCCAAGCCTCGAATCCATGAACTTCAGTCCGTCGGATATCCCTGTTCCGCCCCGAGTGTGGACCGATGAGGTGATTCGTACCTATGCCAGTCGGCGCAATTTTCCTGCGGAAGAACAGGGAACCACCCGCCTTGGCCTGCACCTTCGCTTCGGAACCCTGAGCATTCGGAACCTGCTTCGCCATGCGGTAGACCATAGCGAGACCTTTGTCAGTGAGCTTATTTGGAGGGATTTTTACCAGATGCTCCTTTATCACTTCCCCGAAAGTCCGAGCAAGGCAGTGAAGCCCGCCTACGACCGGATTCAATGGGAAACCTCCGAAGAAAACTTTAATGCTTGGTGCGAGGGACGCACTGGTTACCCCATGGTCGATGCTGGCATGCGCCAACTCAACGCCACCGGATTCATGCACAATCGGGTGCGCATGGTAGTAGCGAGTTTCTTGACCAAGCACTTGCTGATTGATTGGCGATGGGGCGAAGCCTACTTTGCGCAAAAACTATTGGACTACGACCAAGCGAGTAATGTAGGCGGATGGCAGTGGGCAAGCGGATCAGGCAACGACGCTGCACCTTATTTTAGAATTTTCAATCCCCAGAGTCAACTTGAGAAGTTTGACCCCAAGATGGTCTATGTCAAGCAATGGGTCCCTGAATTCGGAACGTCAAAGTATCCAAGTCCCATCGTCGATCATTCGTTTGCGCGCCAGCGATGCCTTGAACGCTATAAGTCTGCCTTATCGGCAGGTTATTAAAAAGGGTCTAATCGAATCAGGCTAACGTAAGCTAGGCCTTGGGGTAGCCAAAAAGACCCTTTTCTTTAATGATTTTATCGACGTAGGTCGGCAAGGATTCCTCCCAACCGGTTTCTCCGGTGCGGATTTTGCGCAGAACTTCACGGCTCCAAATACTTAAAATATCAGGGTCAAAATCTTCAATGTCGCGAACCCGTCGCGCCTGCTTCAGGTAGTCGAAGATGTTCCT
>JBEEMM010000016.1:0-16800 GCA_041192685.1 Bacteroidota bacterium
CATTTTGGAGGGTTCGGTTACGCTCACGCTCCGCACCATGGACGGCCGTCTTGTGCGTCGGGTTGACCTCAACAACACCGCAGGCATTAAGGCTGTTCCCATGCAGTTGGATGGCTTGGCCAAGGGTCAGTACATTCTAACCCGGAGTCAGGGCGCTAGCGTTAAGAGCGAAATCTTGATTAAGCGATAGGATTTCATCTGAAGTTTATAGAGCCGCCCCGCAAGGGCGGCTTTTTTTATGCGAAGCGGTTGCGGCAGGCACAAAAAAAACTGCCTCCGGTGGAGGCAGTTTTATTATCAGGCTGGGTTTCTGTTAGCCCATGGCCCTATGAAAATCGTGCTTAGCGAATTGCGCTTTGAATGAAGACCTTGAGAATGGGGTGCTCAGGGTTTGCTTCGCTCATGGCATCAGAGGTGCTGCGAAACAGGGTGGAGTCCCTCATCGGATCAAACAAATAAAAGCTGCCTGCAGATTGATAGAGCGCAAAAATATTGGCCAGTGATGCAGGCTCCTCTTCGATCATGCTTTTGAGGTCGTCCCGGTGCTTGGTGATTCGCGCCTCATACACCGTGAAAAGTTCGGCATTCTTCTCTGCCGCGTTCTCTAGGCCTTGGTACGTGGCTGCCTGCTTATCAAGACTGTCCATGAGCATGGCTGTCTGGCGAAGTGGCTTATAATGCGCCAGAAGACGCTCAGAGAGGTCTGACCCCGAGAGTTCATAGTCCGTAATGCCATTGGTAAGCGAAACGCTTCCCTTGATTTTGTCTCCGCGCTCGATGCCGAGCCTTAAGCTGGCGCCGTGGTCAAAACTCAAAGCATAGAAGGTGCTTCCGGAGCTATCCAAAGGAAGTTCCGTTTTAAGAACCCCGTCTGCAATTTGAATCGTATCCCAAGGAACAAGTTGGTTGGCATCAATCCTAAAAATGATGGCTTCTTTAGAGTTTGGAACTTCAAGAGATAGGGGGATGATGTCGCTGCCCGTGCAGGCAGTCAAAGCGAGCGCCGTGGCGCCAATCCAGAATTTAGTCATTGGGTGGTTTTATATTAATCTAACTGACGGCGAAGGAGTTCCGTCGCAATTTTGGGATCAGCAGAACCGCGGCTGCGCTTCATTACCTCACCCATAAACAAACCAATCAGGCCCTTCTTTCCGGACTGGTATTCGGCAACTTTATCGGGCCAATCGGCCAAAACTTCATCAACTATGCCCTGCAGGGCATGCGCATCGCTTTGCTGCATGAGTCCGAGTTCTTCAGCAAGCTGCAGCGGATTCGCCTCAGGCTCTGAAGCCATGCGTAGAAAAATTTGCTGGGCAGCGCTATGGCTCACCCTGCTCGACTCAATCAGTGCAATGAGCGCGGCAAGACGCGAAGCCGGCAGGGGTAAGGCATCGATGGTCAGAGCACGTTCGTTCAGCCAACCCGCTACGGGTCCGTTGATCCAGTTGGCGGCAGTTTTGGCCCCGGCTCCCGCGGCCAAAAGCGCATCAAAATACGCCGCGACCCCAAGGCCGTCGGTCAAAAGCTCTGCGTCGTAGTCAGAAAGCCCAAGCTCGCTGCGGTAGCGTGCCTTGCGCGCCCTAGGCAGCTCAGGGAGGCTGGCTCGGTTGCCTTCAATCCACGAGGGGCTCAGGCGAACCGGAGCTAAATCGGGCTCGGTAAAATAACGGTAATCGTTTGCGTCTTCTTTAATACGAAGAACCGTAGTTATGCCCTTGCTGGAATCAAAGGTGCGCGTCTCTTGCAGAATGGTTTCTCCGGCTTCGACCGCAGCCACCTGGCGCTTAAACTCAAAGTCAATGGCCTTCTGCACATGCCTAAAGGAATTGAGGTTTTTAACCTCAACCTTGGTCCCAAACTGCGCTCGCCCGACGGGCCTGACCGAAATGTTTACGTCGCATCGAAGCGAGCCCTCTTCCATATTGCCGTCTGAAATATCGAGGTAGCGCACCAACTGCCGAATTTCGTTGAGAAAGGCATAGGCCTCTTCTCCGTTGCGAAGGTCTGGCTCAGTAACCACTTCGAGTAGGGGAACCCCCGCTCGGTTGAAGTCCAGAAGGGTGTTGAACGGATCCAAATCGTGAATGGACTTGCCCGTATCCTCTTCCATATGAATTCGGGTCAAGCCAAGTTTTTTAGGGCCACTACTCGTATCAATAACCACGGATCCTCCGTTGCAAATGGGGGTTTCGTGCTGGGTAATTTGGTAGCCCTTGGTCAGGTCAGGGTAGAAGTAGTTTTTGCGGGCGTATTCGTTGTATTCGCGAATTTGGCAGCCTAAGGCCAATCCCAGTCGGGTTGCAGCCCGAACCACGCCCCAGTTCGCTTGGGGTAGGGCGCCAGGCAAACCCAGCGAAACCGGACTAATTTGGGTATTGGCCGCCTCTCCATAGCCGTAGGCTTCGGAGCCATAGGCCTTACTCAGGGTGCTCAACTGCACGTGCACCTCTAAACCAATAACTGCTTCGTAGCCCTGCTGCGTCATAGCTGCAAAGGTACACGGAACCCATGGGCCTTCCATTCCTGCTGAAGCCACTTTAGCAGGCGCGGACCGTCCTGGTCCAGCACAATTTCGTGCGGAAGTACATAAACGCGGAATTCGGACCATGCCTTGGGCTTGGTACCCATTCGGGCTCGGTCTTTTTTGGTAGTTACAATGGTAGAAATTCCGCGTTCGCGGCATTTTTGAGCAATAGACTGCACCACCGACTTGCTGAATGGCTCATGGTCGGCGAGCACGAAGGCATCAGCCATGGGTACCAGACGCCGCACGCCTGCAAGAAATACCTGAGGCTGACCTATTCCGCAAAGGGCGATGGCCTTGTCGGGCTTTATCGATTCCCAGGGTTCGGCGCCCCATTGCGGCTGGGGTTCCCCGTACCGCTCCCAGCTGCAAAACAAATCTTGATCGGGACTCAGCTGCAGGGTCTTGCGAATGTCAAGCCGCGTGAGCGGATCCACCGGTCCTGGGCAGCGGGTTACCACCACGGCATGAGCGCGCAGGGCGGCCGAAGAATGCTCCCGAAGTCGACCGGCCGGAACCACGTGATCCTGCGTGTACCACTGACCAAAGGGACATACCAAAATTTGCAGTGCAGCATTGACTCCGCGATGCTGAAAGGCGTCGTCAAGAATTACCGCGCCAACCTTTCCCATGGTTTTAAGTGCGTCGGCGCGCTGGTTGGCAACAAATACTCGAATGCCGCTGCTGTGGCCAAAGTGCTGGCGCACCATGAGCGCTTCGTCTCCCACGTCGAGGGGTTCATCCTCGAGGGTCACCTCGCGAAGCTCCCGTGTTTTGCGTCCGTAGCCGCGACTGAGGTAGTAGACCGGCTCAAAGCGCTGGTGCAGCTGCTCCATAATCCACAGACTGAGCGGCGTTTTGCCGGTGCCGCCAAGGTGTAAATTGCCAATAGAAACGCTCGCAATCTCGGGTTGGTAGGTGCTTCGGATGCGCCAGCGGTAGGCGGCCGCGTGCAGCCAGGCCCCCAGGGCATAAATCCACGATAAGGGGAGAAGAATCCTACGCGCTAGCATGATTGCGAAGGTAGTTCCAGGCCCCTTCTGCGGGAATGCGCAGACTCCCCTCAATTTTAGCGAGCCAAGTGCGCTGTCTTTTGGAGTACTGACGGGTGCGAAGGGCAATCTGCGCGGTCATTGCTTGGTCGTCCAAGGAACATGACTTGGGCTCATAAAATTCCCGATAGCCCACCGTTTGAAGCGGCGTTAAGGAGGCAAAGGCCTCTAGGCCAAGGGCTTCGTGGCGGAGGCCTTCGGCCATCATTTGCCTACTTCGCTCCAATATTCTTGGGTCGAGCCACTGGGAATCCGACTCGAGAACGACCTCGCGCACTGCCGCTGGCCAAACGCGGCCAACCTCGCCTCGGCGCTGGGCAGAGTAGGCCCGGCCACTGGACTCCATAACTTCGAGTGCCCGGAGCACCCGCCTTGGGTTTTGCAGGTCGGCCACAGCGGCGTAGTCCGGGTCGAGATTGCGCAGTCTTGCTCGTAGTTCGTCGGGATTTTTGAGCCAAATAGCCTCGAGCTCGCTCCGAAATTCGGGCAGGGCTGGGGGCATGGGGTCGAGTCCCTCGAGGAGTGCCTTGGCATAGAGCCCCGAACCTCCTACAACGACTGCAGAACCGCACTGGGCTAAAATTCCGCGCAGAATAGGCTCTGCCCAGGCGGCATAACTCGCTGCGGTCAGAGGCTCGTGAATGCTGTGGCTAGCAATTCCATGATGCCTTACCTCAGCAAGCTCTGCCTCGCTGGGTCGCGCAACGCCAATACGCAGCTCGCGGTAGACCTGGCGGGCGTCGCTGCTCAGAATCTCACAGCCAAGGGCCCTGGCGAGCTCGATGGCTAAAGAGGTTTTACCCGAGGCTGTCGGTCCGTGAATCATCCAAATGCTGGGAACCGCCTTCATTTGGCTAAGGTACTAAGTGAAATTGGCGTACATTTCAGAATGGTCTTTCCATCACGCCCCGCTCAGACCTCTGCCTACCGATTAATCAATCGGACGGACTTGCTGAACCTCACTTTTGCGGATGAGGATGCCCTTATCAGTGAAGCCATGCGCCAAGAGCGTTGGGGTCTGCTGCACAAGGCTACCTTTCAGGGCAATGTAGAGGAGCGCAAAGTCACGATTTTTTTCACGGCAGATCAGGGTCGTTTTGCCCTCAACACGACCATTTGGGCCTGCACCGAGCAGACCGTGGTGTTTAAGGATTCCGAACAAATGCCGATTCGGGCGGTGGAGGCGGTAGAATTTCACCAATCCTCCGAAGAAGAGTAGCCGTCGGCTAGGTCTTCTTCGTCAAATCCCAATTCGTCGTCGTCGTCGAGGTCGTCCTCGTCGCTGAATCCGCCCTCTGCGCCGTCGCTATAGTGCAGTTCGGGGGCCGTTGCCGGGCGCTTGCCGTAGCTGAACACCAGGGACGGCTCGGGGACCTCCGCCTTCTCGTCGCGCACAAATTCTACCAAGAAGCTCCACATTTCGAGAAAGTCGTAGACCATTAACAGCCTCTGTCCGCTTGCGCCAAGCACCTCGCCTACGCTTAGGTCTGCCATGCTGGGGCCGGTGGCCGGATCCATCGCCATTAGGGGAATCTCGTCGCCTTGGTTCCATTCTGCATCGGTTCGGTAGAATGAGGCCATCTGCCCCGGCTTGAGCTCAAAGGCTAATGCTATTGCGGCATGCGCCTCCTCGAGGCTTGCCGTGGTAGAAATAGCGATATCCCTAAAGATGTCTTCTTTAGTGTTTAAAATGGCGCGGATAACCTTGGTATTCATGATTTGCTAGCAATTCCGTGTTGAGCAGCCCAAGCGGTCGCAAAGGCCTTGGCGTCATCAAAGGTATTGGGAATTAAGCCATCCAAAATAGCCTCGCGCACCGCCGTCTTCATCTGGCCGATTAGAGCGCCTGGGGGCAGGTCAAACCATTCCATGAGCTGTGTTCCGTCAACCGGCGGTTGCCAGTTGCGCAAGTGGTCGCGGGCTTCCAATTCGGCCATTTTGGCCTTCACATGCTCGTAGTTTTTGAGGTAGCGGGATTTTTTCTGCGGATTCTTGGTGGTGATGTCGCTCGAGCAAAGGGTCATTAAGTCTTCGATGTCGGGCCCGGCGTCAAAGAGCAAGCGGCGTATCGCGCTGTCGGTGGCGGAATCGCTTACCACCGCAATCGGCCGCGAACTCATTTGAATTAGCTTGACTACATAGTCCATGCGCTGGTCCAGGGGCAGCGACAGCCGCCTAAATAGCTTTTTTGCCATTTTGCCACCCAGGAACTCGTGGCCGTGAAAGGTCCAGCCGGTGCCCTTCATGAACTTCTTGGTCGGAGGCTTCCCGATGTCGTGCAGCAGGGCGGCCAGGCGCAGCCAAACGTATTCCGACTGCCTCGCGCAGTTGTCGACCACCTCGAGGGTATGCCAGAAATTGTCTTTGTGCAAATGTCCCTCGACTTCGTCCACGCCGGCCAAGGCAGACACTTCGGGAATCAAGACTTCCATGGCGCCGCAGCGAAACATGAGGCCCAGCCCGACCGAAGGAATGGGGCTTTCTAAAATTTTGAGCAGCTCGTTTTGAACACGTTCCGGCGACAGGATTCGCAACCGTTCTGCGGTGGCCTTCATGCCCTCGAGGCTCTCGGGCTCTATTTCAAAGTCAAGCTGGCTTGCGAAGCGTACTGCGCGAAGAATCCGCAAGGGATCGTCGCTAAAGGTGTCAATGGGTTCAAGGGGGGTGCGAAGGATTCGGTCGTCGAGGTCGGCAAGCCCATCAAAGGGGTCGAGCAGTTCGCCCCAAGACTCCCGGTTGACGCCAATGGCCATGGCATTGATGGTAAAATCGCGCCGCAGCTGGTCGTCCCTAAGGCTGCCCGGAACCACCGTCGGCTTGCGGGACTCGCTGCGGTAGCTCTCGGTACGCGCCTGAACAAATTCAATTTGCCATCCGTTCCAAGTGAACTGCGCCGTGCCAAAATTGGGGTAGACCACCACCTTGCCCGCGCGAAGGAGCTTTGCGGCACTCTGTGCAAGGGCAAGAGCATCGCCCACCACCACAAAGTCAACGTCTTTGGAGCTGCCTCGGTTTAAAAATTGGTCGCGCACCCAGCCTCCAACCACATAGCAGGGTAGGCCGAGGTCGTCGGACGCTTCGCCAACCTTTTTAAACAAGTCATGGTCGATCCAACCGGCAAAATTTTGACTCATAAGCGATTAAACGGCTACTTGGAATTCGCGCAAGGCCTCGTTCAGTGAGGTTTTTTGGTCGGTGCTTTCCTTTCGGCGGCCGATAATAAGAGCGCAGGGAACCTGATAGGTGCCCGCAGCAAATTCTTTGGGCATGGTCCCGGGAATCACCACGCAACGCTCGGGCACGAGTCCGCGATAGGTAATGGGTTCAGGGCCGGTCACGTCAATAATTTTGGTGGACGCGGTCAAGACCACGTTCGCTCCTAAAACAGCTTCGCGGCCAATTCGAACTCCCTCTACCACAATGCACCGAGAACCGATAAAGGCACCGTCTTCGATGATAACGGGCGCGGCCTGAAGGGGTTCCAGCACGCCGCCAATGCCGACTCCGCCCGAAAGGTGCACGTCAGCACCGATTTGAGCACAGCTTCCAACGGTTGCCCAGGTATCGACCATGGTGCGCGGACCAACGTGCGCGCCGATGTTGACGTAGGAGGGCATCAGGATGACGCCAGGGGCGAGGTAGGCGCCGTGCCGCGCGATTGCATGGGGAACCACGCGAACCCCCAGGGACGCGTAGTTGCGCTTTAGGGGCATTTTGTCGTGAAACTCAAGGGGTCCGGCTTCGTAGGTTTCCATGGTGCGCTGCGGAAAATACAGAACCACCGCTTTTTTAATCCATTCGTTGACGATCCAGCCTTCAGCATGGGGTTCGGCGACCCGTAACTCTCCGCGGTCTAGGGCTTCAATTACCTGCGCCACGGCTTGGTGTGCTTCAGGGCTATGCAGTTCGTCGCGGTGGGTCCACAGATGTTCTATGGTTTGGCGCAGTTCATTCCAGTTTGGATTCATCGTTTTTGGCTTAAAAAGTTTTCAAGTATCAGGCTGGCAGCTGCAGCATCAAGTTGGCCCTTGTCTTTTTTGACCACCTTAGACCGGCCCAAAAGGGCTGCCCCCTGGGCGGCAAGCTTAGAGGTCAAGCGCTCGTCGACGAGATGCACGATGGCGCTTGGCCAAATTGCTGCAAGAACTTTTGCCACCGTATCACGGGCTGCTTCGCCATGCGAAATACCGCCGTCGAGCCTCTTGGGACTACCCAGTGCGATTCCCTGAATTCCAGAACCGTCACCATACCTGCGCCCGAGTTCTAGGGCGAGGTCTGCCGTGGGCAGGGAAGCCACGGGGAACGCCATTATGCCCTGCGCGTCGCTTTCAGCGAGACCAGTGCGGCGGAGTCCGGGATCAAGGCCAATCCACATGCTTTTAGTGCGGTTTCATTACAAGAGAACAAAGGTAGGGGGTATCTTTGCGCCATGGTTTATTCGATTCTGGCTTATGGTTCAGCGATGCTCAAGCGCAAGGCCAAAACCGTGGTATGCCCTAGCGCCGAGTTAGGGACCTTCGTGGACTCTATGTTTGAGACCATGTATGCCACTAAGGGAGTGGGTTTGGCCGCCCCGCAAATAGGCTTCAGCACCAGGGTCTTTGTGGTAGACGGCTCACCCTTTGCCGACGATCCGGCCAACGAAGCCGACGCGGAGGCACTCAAAACGTTTAAGAAGGTTTTTATCAATGCCGAAATTTTGGAGGAGTCCGGGGAGGATTGGGCCTTTGAAGAAGGCTGCTTGAGCATTCCCGACCTTCACGAGTCGGTGCTGCGCAAAAGTGCGCTGACTATCAAGTACCAGGACCTGCAGGGCAACTGGCAGCAAGAAACCTTCACCGGCGTTTGCGCGAGAATAATCCAGCACGAGTACGACCACATTGAGGGTATTCTGTTCACTGACCGTCTGAGTCCGCTTAAAAAGAGGCTCATTAGCGGACGCCTCAAAGACATTGCCTCGGGCAAGGTGACCGCAAACTACCGCATGAAATTTAACGTAGCATGAAAAAGTTCCTCTTAGCCCTCTCGGTGGCTGCAGCAGTAGCCAGCTGCACCAGCGGCGCAGACGGAGAAAAAGCCGTTCAAGAAATGAGCGCACGCTCCAACTGGTCTGAGGATTCAACCGGGGCCAATGCCATTGTGCGAAGCCTTGAGGCGGCGGCAGAAGAGGCCCAAAGCGATTCTCTGTGGACAAGGTACCAGCTCGCAGCAGGAGACCTTGAAGCCCAGATTCCCAGCCGGGCACTGTATGCGGTACGCCACTACATGCGGGTGTTTGATAGCCTCCCCGAGACCCAGGGTCCGCGCGCATTGTTTGCGGTGGCAACGACATTTGATATCAATTTGAACGATCGAATTCGTGCGGCACAGGCCTACGAACTCTTTGCCCAGCGCTATCCCCAGCATCCATGGCGAGGGCGAGTTGATACCTTAATGCAGCTTACTAAATCCAACGCCGATTCCCTTATTTTACAGCAAATTCAAGATAAATCCAATGAATGATCTCAAGCAAGTGCTCGCCATTGCAGGCCGCCCCGGACTCTACCAATTAATCGCATCTACCCGCACGGGTCTTGTTGCGGAACCCTTAGGCGGAGGCGCCCGTGTTAGCGCATCGGCTCGCACGCAAGTGCATGTGCTTGACGAGATGGCACTCTACACTCATGAGGGTGAGCGTCCCTTGCGCGAGGTTTTTGCCGCCGTGGGTACCCTGCTTAAGGGCGCGGAGGCCCTGCCGCACAATTCAGACGGTTCAGTGATTACTACGGAGTTTGCCAAGCTGGTCCCCGACTACGACGAGGGCAAGGTTTACTTGAGCGACATGCGCAAGTTTTTTCAGTGGTACAATACCCTGGTCCGCTTTGGATTTTTTGTCGACGCTCCCGAGGTTAAAGAGCCCAAAAGCCCCGCAAAAACAGCCAAAAAGAAGGCCCCTGCCGCCCCAAAGGCAGAAGATGGCGAGTAAACCCGACGCAAGTCATGCGCTCGAAGCTTTTGATCGCCTGCTTGGCATCATGGACGAGCTTCGTGCCCAATGCCCTTGGGACCGGGTTCAAACCGAGCAAACACTGCGTATTCTCACCCTAGAGGAGGCCTATGAGCTCGCAGATGCCATCGATGCTCGAGATTGGTCGGGCATGGCCAATGAACTGGGCGATCTTTTTTTGCATCTGGTATTCTACAGCAAAATCGCTAGCGAAGGGGGGCATTTTAGCCTTGCTGAGGTGCTGCACGGAGTCTGCGACAAGCTGGTTCGGCGCCATCCGCACATTTATGGCGACGTAAAAGCCGAGGACGCAGAAGCCGTTAAGGCCAACTGGGAGGCCATTAAGCTATCAGAGAAGGCCGGAACAAACCAACAAAAATCCGTTTTAGAGGGTGTTCCAAAGGCTTTGCCCGCCTTGGTTAAGGCCTACCGCATGCAAGAAAAGGTTCGTGGAGTGGGCTTTGACTGGCCCTCAGCCGACGGCGCTTGGCTCAAGGTCAACGAAGAACTTGCTGAGCTTCACGAAGCACCCGACGATGAATCGGGCCGCGAAGAGCTGGGCGACTTGTTTTTTGCTCTGGTGAACTACGCCCGGCATCGGGGTTGGGATCCTGAACAGGCCTTAGCTCAGGCCAACGACAAGTTTCGCCGCCGCTTTCAAGCGATGGAGGCCATGCTCGCATCGAGCGGAGAGAGCAACTCCAAACAAAGCATCGAATCTTGGGATCTTCTTTGGAATCAGGTAAAAAGCCAAGAGAAATAACACTTGCTTAAGCTACAATTCACCTTTGCAATGAATCTTTAGGTTCATTCAATGAAAACACTCTACGTAGTCCGCCATGCTAAAAGTTCTTGGGAATACCATGAACTGCCCGACATGGATCGCCCCCTGAAGGGTCGCGGAATTCGGGACGCGCATCTGATGGCGAGTTGGCTTCAGGACCTGCTGTCTACTGCTCCGGTGCTGTATTCTTCGCCTGCAACGCGGACCCTTCACACGGCCATGATTTTTGCACGAACCCTAGGGATTCCCCTCGATGAGGTGCGGGTGGCCGAATCGCTGTATTCTGCTTCGCACCTTGATATTGCCGCCTTTCTGCGTGGTATTCCGGGCGAACCAGGCAGCATTATGCTCTTTGGGCATAATCCGGGCATGAGTGAGTTCATCACCGACTGCGTGCCGGGCTTTACCGAAAACCTCCCAACGGGAGGAGTTGCGGTACTGCAGTTTGAAATTTCGTCTTGGAATGATTTGCGCAGCGAGGCGGAACTTCGGTACTTTGACTTTCCTAAAAACCAAAAGAACTAGTTTTATAGCATGGGCAAAATGAGCGATTTACGCTCTCGATTTGTTAATCGAGACCTGAGCTGGCTGCAGTTCAACGCCCGCGTGCTGCAGGAGGCCGAAGACGAGCGCAACCCGCTTATCGAACGCCTCCGGTTTCTGGGTATTTTCTCGAATAACCTCGACGAATTTTTTAGGGTTCGCTACGCGAGCATTCAGCGCATGTCGCACTCGGAGGACGTCAAAAAAGTTAAAGAAACCCTGGGGGGCTGGGCGCCTAATGACTTGATTCAAGCCATTCAGAATGAGGTTAATGTGCTGAACGACCGGGTAGAGTTGACCTATGCAAAGCTCATGGCTGAACTGGAGCAAAACGGCGTCAAATTGGTGGACGAGACGGAGCTCACGCAAGGGCAAAAAGACTTCATTCGCAAGTTCTACATCGAGAAGGTTAGTCCAACGGTTTTTGCGATGATTCTGCAAGACCATTTGCCCTTCCCTGAGCTCAACGACGCCACCATTTACCTGGCAATCAGGCTTTGGCCCAAACGGGGTGGTGAGCCGGTGCTGTCGCTGGTCGAGGTTCCGGCCGAAATACACGGCCGTTTTATAGAGCTTCCCAAGTACGGCAGCAATTTTTTAATGTTCCTAGACGACGTTTTGCGGCACAACATCCAGTACGCATACTTTCTGTTCCCTTCGCAACGTATTGAGGCCTATACTTTTAAGATTTCTCGCGACGCGGATTTGGACTTGGACCACCATGATGTGAGCCGCACTGTTTTAGATCGAGTGCGGCGCGGGCTCGAAGACCGCAAAGTGGGGGATCCGGTGCGTATGGTCTACGACCGAGACATGCCTGCGGAATTTTTAGCTTACCTCATTGGGCGAATTGGGCTGGAGAACAACGACGCGGTAATTGCAGGAGGGCGCTACCACAATAAGAAGGACCTTATGCGCTTTCCCAACGTAGGCAAGCCCTCGCTGGAGCATCCGCGGCTTGAACCCCTGCAGCACCCCGACCTTGACATGGAGCGTTCTCTGATGCATGTGGTGCGGCAAAAGGACGTTCTTCTGTTTTTGCCCTACCATAATTTTTTAATTCTTGTGCGCTTTTTGCGCGAGGCTGCCATTGACATGTCGGTAACTAGAATTAGCATCACGCTGTACCGTTTGGCTAGCCAGTCGCGCATTATTTCTGCGCTTATCAACGCGGCGAAGAATGGCAAAAAAGTGCGCGTAGTCATTGAGCTTCAGGCCCGATTTGACGAAGAAAACAACCTGCATTACCTCGAGAAAATGCGCAAGGTTGGCATTGAAGTGCAAACAGGGGTGGAGGGCCTCAAGGTTCACAGCAAAATTGTGCACATTGAGCGAGTAAAACCCGACGGAGGGCTGGAGCATTTCGCCGTGGTGGGTACGGGTAACTTTAACGAGGGTAGCGCTCGCTTCTACACGGACTACCATCTTTTGACATCCAATCCGACCATTTGTGCTGATTTAGACAAGGTTTTTGAGTTCCTCTATGAGCCGTTTAAGGTCGTCAAGTACAAGGAATTGTTGGTTTCTCCGCACTACAGCCGGGCAGGCATCATTAAGTGCCTTGACCGCGAAATTGCCCACGCCAAAAAGGGCATCAAGTCAGAGGTAATTATGAAATTTAATTCATTGAGCTCCTTTGATATTGGCGAGAAGCTCTATGAGGCCAGCAAAGCCGGCGTTAAGGTGCGCCTTTTGGTGCGCGGAGTCTGCTGCGTGCGCCCTGGAGTCAAAGGCCTGAGTGAAAACATTGAAGTGGTTAGTATTATTGACCGCTTTTTGGAGCACAGCAGGGTGTATTATTTTTCGAACGGAGGCAAGCCCTTAATGTATTTGGCGTCTTTTGACATGATGACGCGCAACCTAGACCTGAGGGTGGAGGTTGCCGCTCCAGTGCTTGATCCGCGCATACAGCGCGAGATTATGGACCACCTTGAGATCCAGTTTCGCGACAACGTTAAGGCCCGGGTTTACGACGAGCAGGGTCGCAGCGTGTACCGAAGTGTCCCTGGACCACGCATTCGCAGCCAAATGGAGCTCTATGAGTACGTCAAGAAGCAGGCTAAAAAGCGTCGAGCGTGAGCATGAAGTTTCTCACCCTGGGGGCGATTGACATCGGTTCCAATTCGATAAGGTTGCTGATAACCCACGTTATTCCCACGCCGACCTACACCTACTACAAAAAGGTTTCGATTACCCGCTTGCCCGTGCGCTTGGGTGCCGACGTTTTTACCCAGGGCGAAATTTCTAAAGAAACCGGCTACCGCCTCGTCGATGCGATGCGGGCTTTTGCGGCCATCATGAGGGTCAATGGGGCTACGGACTTTCGTGCCTGCGCGACCTCAGCCATGCGCGAAGCCAAAAATTCGTCTCGGTGGATTCGTCGAGTTCGCCGGGCCTCTGGCATTGATATCGAGGTTATTGACGGCGAAGAAGAAGCCAAGTTGGTGTTTCAAGCCAAGCTCTTTGACCGCATCCACCCCGAGGAACCCAACCTATGCTTTGTGGATGTGGGCGGCGGTTCCACCGAGCTCACTTTTTTTTGCGATGGTAAGGCCATGTCCTCACGGTCTTTTCCGCTCGGAACCGTGCGGCATTTAGGGGAGTCTGAAGAAGAAAAAGTATGGTCAGACCTGCGAGCCTGGCTCGACGTCGAGGTGTCGCAGCTCGACGGCCCTGTTGCCCTGGTGGGCGCGGGCGGCAACATCAACAAGGCCCACAAAATTAGCGGTCGCCCGGTGGAGGAGCCTCTTAGTAAGCAGTACCTCGACCGGTTTAGCAAGCAGCTCGAGTCCATGACGGCAGACGAGCGCGTGCTTCAACTGGGCCTCAACATGGACCGTGCAGACGTAATCGTCCCGGCCCTTCGCATCTACCGCAGGGTACTGAGATGGACCAATGCAACTTGGGTTTATGTGCCCAAAATTGGGGTCTCTGACGGAATCATTCGCGAACTCTACCACCGCAAATACCG
This sequence comes from Bacteroidota bacterium, assembly GCA_041192685.1. Taxonomy (GTDB): domain Bacteria; phylum Bacteroidota; class Bacteroidia; order Flavobacteriales; family Schleiferiaceae; genus TMED14. The sequence continues at coordinate 13,861 of JBEEMM010000016.1, forward strand.
AGCACTTTGGGAGCAGCCCCTCGAATCCTAGTTCTGCTCTTGGCGGCCGTGGTTTCTTCGTGCGGAGTCAAACCTACTGCCTCGACTGCCTCAAAGGCGACCCGGGTTATGCTCACCACGGCTGAGGCACTCGATGCCTCTGACACGGTATGGATCACGGGCTACAATCCGGAGCTTGGTGGCTGGAGTGGCCGCGGAGTCGCGATGCAGCGCAGCGCAAGCCATGAATGGCGTGCGGAGTTTCAAACCAAAGACAGCGCAATGGCCTTCAAGTTCACGCTGGGTTCCTGGGCCAAAGAAGCCCGACTGGCTGCAGGCCGCCCTTTTGGCGACGTGGCAGGCTACCGCGGAATGGACACCGCCTTTCACGCCCTAGCATTCAGCGCAGCCCAACGACTAAACGACGGCCAGGTGACAGGACTTCTTGCCGAGCGCCTTACTCCGCCTGACCCCAAGGGAGTGTTCCCCCAACGCCCGATGTGGGTGTGGACTTCGGCGCCCATAAGCCCAGGCCAGAAGTACGATTTGCTGCTGCTCTCCGACGGTCAAAACTGCTTTGATCCTGCGAAGACCAGTTTTGGTGTGGATTGGGCGGTCGACGAGGCATTGGCCCAGCTCGAGGCCGCGGGCGAAATTCCGCCTACCATCGCCGTCGGACTGCAGTGCTCGTTGGACCCCGACAACCAACGTCGCAAAGAGTACGGCCCTGGAGCGGTCGGCGACGCCTACGCAGAGTATTTGACGCAGACGCTGCTGCCTTGGGTCGAGTCCCAATTCAATCTAAGCGGCCGCCGCTATTTTGCCGGTTCTTCGATGGGCGGAATCCTCGGCTTTCGCTTAATGCATGGCTATCCAGATCTTTGGGACGGAATCCTGTCGTTTTCGCCCGCCATCTACATTGAAGCAGGGGGTGGGCTGGTCGTGGACGGTCTTAGTCCGTGGAAGGCCAAAAACTACTTTTGGCCTCAGGGCAAGCGCTCCTATTTCTACAACGGCGGAGTTGGTCTTGATGCGGCCCTTCAGCCCGGCATTGACCGAATGCTAGAGCAGCTTCGTACCCAAGGGTTTATACTCGGTACCGACTACCAGTGGAAGCTCGATTCAAAGGCCAATCACGACGAGTACGCCTGGCGCCAGCACTTTCCTGATGCCTACCGGTGGGTGAACAGCAACCAGTAGCTAGCAGCTAGCAACTAGCTGCGAACGTAGTTCAGAGGGCAAACCTCACCGCGCTCTTCAAAGTACTGCCATGCGTCAATCTCGCGAAGAATGTCGTCGACGTGGCGCATTACGGTAAAGAAGTTAACCGACTGGTAGCGCACAATGCCTTGGCGGTCGATGAGGAAGGTTCCGCGCAAGGCGATGCGATCTCCTTCGGCGTGCAGCTGCCCCTCTTCGTCGTAGGTCCAATCGCCGTGGAGTACGTCAAAGTTGTGGCTAATGGTTTTGTTGAGGTCCGCTATGATAGGGTAGGTAATGCCTTGAATGCCTCCGTTTGCCTTGCTTAGCTTAAGCCAAGCTTGGTGGGCAGAGTCGGTGTCGGTAGAGCAGGCGACAAGCTGCACGTTGCGCTTCTCAAACTCAGCAAGGTTGGCCTGAAACTCGTGCATTTCAATAGGGCAAACTCCGCTAAAGTCTTTGGGATAAAAGAATAAAAGCACATACTTGCTGCCCTCGTACTGCGAAATTCCAAAGTCGTTGACGAGTTCGCCTCCGTTAATGATGGCTTTGGCTGTGAATTCTGGGGCTTTTTTACCTACTAATAGCGACATGGGATGCTTTTTTGATTGAGCACCAAAGATAGTAACTAGTTGCTCGCTGCTAGTGACCGTGCCCGGCGAAGCCGCTCAGCACGTAGCCTGCGGCGATGCCCACCAGCACGATGCCCCAGGTACGCAAGGGAATGCGATGGTCTTTTTGGACCTCAAACAAAATGGTGCTGGAGACGTGCAAAAAGATTCCCACAACAAGGCTGCCGACTACTACATCGACTAGGGGATGTTCTGGAATTAACCAACCGGCAGCCGCGCCGAGCATCGGAGCAAGTCCAAGGGCCCCCATGGCCAGCCATGCTTGGCGAGTACTGATTCCCTGCTGCCGCAGCCAAGATGCTACCAGTGCTGCTATAGGTAGGTTGTGCACGCCCAAGGAGATGACCAGGGCTGCCTGAGAGTCTTCTCTTAAGCCAAAAAGCGGAACCGCTTCGGCAAAAGAGTGAATCCAGAGTCCGACGAATGCAGGCCATGGATTTCCATGTCCCTGGGCGTGCCCGTGTTCCAATCCCTTGGAGAGTCCGTCAAGGGCAAACTGCAGAAAGTATCCGATAACAATCCAGAGACCCCAGGTGCTGCTCGGCACGGAGCCGATATGGCTCGACTCCGCGAGGGTAGGCATCCATAAAAACACGGTAACGGCAAACAAAAAGGCGCCCGAGAAGGCGTTGGTTGCGGCAAGCCATTTGCTGGGTAGCATTTGACCCCCAAGCCAAGCACCCAACAGCAAGGGCAGCATCAGGCCCAGAAGCAGCAGCGTTTCGTTCATTGCGCAAAAGTACGGCCGTCGAGGCTGTAGCTTGTTTGGCCTGAATTAGGCTGCAAACAGGTTGTAGAGGGCGCGGCCTGCGCCAAAGACCACGGCGGCCATTACGACCCAGCGCACGGCGGGTTGGGCGGCTGGAATCCGCACCACGTAGCGCGCTCCGATCCAGGCTCCGAGGGCCGAACCCACCGCGAGCCACAGGGCTGCGCTCCATACGACGTCGCCCATGAAGAGGTAGACGAGTGTGGCGGGCAGGGCAAGGACCAGTGCGAGAATGAGTTTGATGACGTTGGCGTCGCGCAGGGTCCAGCGCTGCGCCAGCACGAGGGCGGCGAGCATCATAATTCCGATGCCCATTTGAACGAATCCGCCATAAAGGCCAATAGCAAAGAAGGTTAGCCA
>JBEEMM010000017.1:0-16735 GCA_041192685.1 Bacteroidota bacterium
TTCAGCCCCGAAGTTGCCTACACCATGACAAGCCTGCTTCAGGGCGTTACCCAGTTTGGAACCGGTGCTCGCCTGCGCTACGGCGGCGGCGGCTACCCCGACGGAGTGGCTACGGGCTTTCCCTACTCTTTTGACATGCCTATTGCGGGCAAGACGGGCACGACCCAAAACAACTCCGACGGATGGTTTATCGGAATGGTTCCCAACCTGGTCACCGGAGTCTGGACAGGCTGCCAGGATCGTTCTGCGCACTTTGGCTCCACGGCCTACGGCCAGGGCGCGAGCACTGCCCTGCCCATCTGGGCGCTCTTCATGCGCCGCCTTTATGCCGATCCCAAAATCGGGATTCGCCGCGATGCCTTCGACCGGCCCCTCATGCCCATGACCATTGCGCTCGACTGCGGCAGCCTGCAAAGCGACCAGGCCGAAGCGCGCGAAGAGAGCTCCGAATTCGACTAGGCTGCGCCTGTTTCCAGTTCCCGGCCACTAGTTGCCACTAGCTCGTTACCTTTAAACTATGATTCGCAAAGTAGTAGCCAACGCCGACCTAGCCCTGGACGGACTCACAGACGGCATGACGCTTATGGTCGGTGGGTTTGGCCTCTGCGGTATCCCTGAGAACCTCATTGCCGCCCTCAAGCTGCGCGGGAGCCGCAACCTTACCTGCATCGCCAACAACGCCGGCGTCGACGGTTTTGGCCTCGGACTTCTCCTGGAGTCGCGCCAAATCCGCAAAATGATTAGTTCCTATGTGGGCGAGAACGACGAGTTCGAGCGCCAAATGCTCTCGGGCGAGCTCGAGGTAGAATTGATTCCGCAGGGAACCCTCGCAGAGCGCTGCCGGGCTGCGGGCGCGGGAATTCCGGCTTTTTTCACGCCCGCGGGCTATGGTACCGAGGTCGCCGAAGGCAAGGAGGTTCGGCTGTTTCATGGCAAGCCCTACCTGATGGAATACGCCTTTGAAGCCGATTTTGCGCTGGTCAAGGCCTGGAAGGGCGACGAGGCGGGCAACCTGATTTTTAAGGGCACCGCGCGCAACTTTAATCCCATGATGGCCATGGCGGGGCGCATCACGGTGGCAGAGGTCGAAGAACTCGTTCCGGCCGGAATGCTGGATCCCAACGCAATCCATGTTCCTGGGATTTTTGTGCACCGAATTTTTCAAGGGGCCCACTACGAGAAGCGCATTGAGCAGCGCACCGTCCGTCCTAAAAACACCCCTCTTTAAGCCATGGCACTCGACAAAAACGGAATTGCACGGCGAATCGCTCAAGAGCTTCGGGAGGGATGGTACGTGAATTTGGGAATTGGCATTCCCACCCTGGTTGCCAACTTTGTGCCCGAAGGCTTTGCCATTGAGTTTCAATCCGAAAACGGCATTCTCGGCATGGGGCCCTTCCCCTTTGAAGGTGAAGAAGATGCGGACCTTATTAACGCGGGCAAGCAAACCATTACCAGCCTGCCGGGTGCCTCCTTTTTTGACAGCGCTACTTCGTTTGGTATGATTCGAGCGCGCAAGGTGCAGCTTACTGTTTTGGGGGCCATGGAGGTTTCAGACCGCGGCGACATTGCCAACTGGAAGATTCCCGGGAAGATGGTCAAGGGCATGGGCGGCGCCATGGATTTGGTTGCCAGCGCCGACAACATTATCGTCGCTATGCAGCACAGCAACCGCGAGGGCGAATCCAAGCTTCTGAGCGCCTGCACCCTGCCCCTCACTGGGGTCGGATGCGTCAAAAAGGTGGTGACCGATCTTGCGGTGCTGGAGATCGATCCGCAGCGCGGATTCATCCTGCTGGAACGCGCGCCTGGCGTCAGCGTCGACGAAATCATTGCCAAGACTGCGGGCCGCCTCATCATTGAAGGCGAGGTCCCCGAAATGCGGCTCTAACGAGCTGCTAGTTGCTAGTTGCTTGCCAGTTGCTAGTTGCCAGCAGCGAGTCGCTAGCTGCCAGCTGCTAGTTGCTCGTTGCTAGCTCGACCGTTCGGTCGCTCATGTAGCGCACAACCCGCGCGTCGTGGCTAATGAACAAATAGCTGAAGCCAAACTGGTCCTTGAGGTCGTTGAGCAGGTTCAAAACCTGAGCCTGAACGCTCACGTCGAGGGCCGAAACCGACTCGTCGCAAATAAGGAGCTTGGGCTCCAGGGCCAGGGCGCGGGCAATACCAATTCGCTGCCGCTGGCCTCCAGAAAACTCATGCGGGTACTTTTGGGCATCCTCGGGGGCAAGGCCCACTGACTGCAGCAGCTCCGTCACCCGGTCCTTGCGCTGGGCGGAATTTTTATAAAGTCCGTGTACAATGAGGGGTTCCTCGAGCAGTTCGCCAACCTTCATGCGGGGCGGCAGGCTTGAAAACGGATCCTGAAAAATATACTGGATTTCGCGCGCATACTGACGGCGCTCTTTAGGGCTTAGGCGCTCAATGCGCGTTCCGCGGTAGGTGATTTCGCCCCCGTCGGGCTGCTCAAGGCCCACAAGGCAGCGGGCAATCGTCGACTTGCCCGAGCCCGAAGCTCCGACCAAGCCCAGGGTTTCGCCTTCTCGAAGCTCCAGATCGAAGTCGCTTAAAACCGCCTTAGCCCGGTATGACTTGCTCAATGATCGCAGCTTGAGAATGACGTCTCCGCCCGGGTACACCGGGCGCTGGGCGGTCTCGGGCATGCGTCCTTCTAAAAAATCCTGCACCGTAGGAAGGCGCAAGGGTTTGCCTTCCTCGGGGGGGCGGGAGGCCAAAAGTCCGCGCGTGTAGGGCTGCTGGGGGCAGTTGAGCAAGGTCTCGAGGGAGCCCGATTCCACCACCTCGCCCTGGCGGAGCACCACCACCCGGTCGGCTACCTCTGCGACGGCATCCCAATCATGGCTAATGAAGAGCATGGCCATTCCGCGTTCGCGCTGCAGCACTCGAAGCAGGGCCAAAATCTCAAACGCCACTTGGTGGTCAAGGGCTGTGGTGGGTTCGTCGCAAATAAGAAGCTGCGGATCCATGGCAATAGCCATGGCAATCATTACGCGCTGGCGCTGTCCGCCCGAGAGCTGGTGCGGGTACTTGCGCATAACCTCTTCGGGGTCCGACAACTGCACTCTTCGGAGCTCTGCCAAGGCTCGGTCCCGCGCCTCGGGCCTGCTCAGGCCCAAGGCCGACTCCGCCGCTTCGGCAACCTGCCGGCCCACGCGCATCGTTGGGTTAAGGGCCGACATTGGCTCCTGAAAAACCATGGCTTTGGCGCTTAAACTGTCGCTGCACTCTTGCCAGACGGCCTCTAAGCCGGGGGGCAGCAAGCCCATCAGGGCCAGGGCCGTGAGGGACTTCCCCGAGCCCGACTCGCCGACAAGAGCGAGGCACTCCCCCGCATTCAGGTCGAGGTTTAGGCCCTGAAGGAGGATTTTGCTTCCGCTTTGAATCCGCAGATTAACTCCCCTAAACGTGTTCATTTCCAGGCGTACTCATGGGCAAGAGCCGTGAAGGTCAGGGACTCCGGAGAGCCCTTGATGCGCTCGCCCTCTTTACGGCCAAGGCGCAGAACCACGCGCCGGGTCTCGGGGAAGGCGATGATCCATTGCCCAAGGTGACCCCGCATCGAAAGGTAGGGGCGGTCTGGGCCCAAGCCGCTGGGGTCAGGGGCTGAGCCAAGCCAAAAACTCTGGCCATAAAACGAGGCCGTGCGCGCCGAAGATGCGACCGAAATCCAGGTGCTGTCGAGCAAAGGCAGACCGTTCCACCTGCCATGCTGCACCAGCAGCTGCCCCAGGCGCCCGTAGTCCCTGGCGGTGGCATTGAAGCAGCAAAAAGCCAAAGCCTCTCCTTGTTCGTCCACGTGCCAGCTTGCGTCGGATTCCGCGCCCAAGGGGCCCCAAAGCACGCGAGAGGCATAGTCTGGCAGGGGCTCTCCCACTGCCCGCTCCAGGCAAACGCTTAAAAGTGTAGTCGTAGCCGACTGGTACTCGTACCTAAGGCCGACCGAATCCCCGACCTCTCGCTCCAAAATCAAGCCCAACTGGTCGTCGCCGTAGTAGAGCTTGGCCGTCTCTCCAAAGGGGTCGTAGTAGTTCTCTGTCCAATCGAGGTCGGCATGCATGGAACTTAAATCCCGGAGGGTCAATCGCTCTGCTCCGGGCCCGTGGAGCTCTGGAATGTAGTCTTTTGCCTTGGCCTCCCAGCTTGGAATCTTGCCTTCTTGCAGGGCGATCTGCACCAGCATCGTCACCATGGACTTTGCCATTGAAAACGAATTGGCGCGCGATTCGCGGTTAAAGTCCGCATAATAGGCCTCATGGCGAAGGCTGTCGCGATCAAAAACAAGCAGGGCACCGGTCTGGCTTGCGTCGAGCAACTGCTGGGTTGCCGCACTGGGGGCCATGGTCGCGGTCAAGGCAAGGGGCCAGGGCTGGGGACTCGTCGAGGCCGCAACAGGCTTGGTATCAAAATAGGCCGCGTCAAAGGGATCCGAGGTGGTTCGACCCTGCAAATACGTGGCATAAACCCCCTTGATAAGGTAGCTGTACCACGAAGAATAGAACAAAATTCCAAGCAGGGCAAGGGCAAGACTTAGCGAAATAATGCGTTTCATAGCCTGCAAGTTAGGAGTAACTAGGCGCCAAGCAAACGGTCGACGGGAGTCTCGGCGAGGTCCACCTCAAAAAGTCGGGCAAAATGACCCGCAACCAGTGCCTTTACCTCAGACTCATCCACGGGCCGCCCCAGCTCGCGCTGCAGTGAGGTGACGGCCTTATCCTTGATTCCGCAAGGAATGATGTACTCAAAGTAACGCAGGTCCGTATTGAGGTTGAAGGCCCAGCCGTGCATGGTTACCCACCTCGAGGCCCGAACGCCCATCGCGCAAATTTTGCGGGCAAAGGGGCTTCCTACATCAAGCCAAACGCCAGTCTCGCCCGGACTTCGGTCGCTCTTTAGGCCATAATCCGCAAGGGTTGCAATGATGACTTCTTCGAGGGTGCGCAGGTAGCGGTGTATGTCGGTGAAGTACTCGTCGAGGTCTAAAATGGGGTAGCCGACCAACTGACCCGGCCCGTGGTAGGTAATGTCACCCCCTCGATTGGTGCGAAAAAACTCTGCGTTGATGGCTTTTAAGCGCTCGTCGTCGGCCAAAAGATTGCCCAGGTCGCCGCTCTTGCCCATGGTGTACACGTGCGGGTGCTCCACAAAAAGAAGGGTGTCGCGCGTTGCGATCCGCTCCTGTTCGGGCAATTTTCGGTTTGCGGACTTCTGCTCCACGACCTCGGTAAAGAGGGCCTCTTGAAAGTCCCAGGCCCGTTGGTAGGACCACAATCCAAGGTCGGTAAAGCGAACGCTGCGGCGGCTCATGCCTTAGACAGGGCCTCCTTCAGGTCGTCGATGACCTTGATGTCCATGATATCTACGCCGTTGCGCAGTCCGAGCACATAGCTCACCCAGTCGCCCAGGGCCACCAAATCCAAAACCTGCTCCAGGGCCGAAGCTCCCTCAGCGTGAAGCGCAATAGCGCTGTTCCCTCGGGCGCGGATGGCGGGGGCATTGAGCTCCATTCTCATGCGGTTGCGCGGAGCGTCTGCGGTCGAGTGCAGAAAAACTGCGCAAAACTGCGCACCGCCGCCTGCCCAACCCACCATTTCGTTGTGGTTCATCTCGGGGACCTCCGCATCCCAAGCTGGCATTTTGCTGTTCTCGTTGAGCTGTTGGCGCCAACGTGTGGCAACGCCAGCCATTCCCGAGGCCGCATAAACCGCCACTGTCTTGCCCTCTAATGCGTCTGAAATCAACTCGGCCTGAGCCAAGTGCTCGCCACGACGGGCCTCAAGGCTAAGGACCGCCTGAGCTGCCTGAGCCTTCCACTCGGGTGGGGTACCGACTCCCGCCAGGTCAAGATGGGCCAAAATTTGAATGAGGGCATAGCCAAACATCGAGCGCGGAGGGCTTCCGCCCGGTACCACGCTCACGTTCCAGCCTAGCTTGTCGGCGCGCTGCTTGAGTTCTCCGCCGCTGGTAATGGCCGTGACCATGCATCCGGCCGCCATGGCCTGGTCTAAGGCACTAAGGGTTTCTTCGGTATTGCCGCTGTAGCTGCAGGCCACCACCAGCGTATTCGGACCAATCCAGTGGGGCAAGGAGTAGCCCTTATTCACCAGCACAGGAACCCGAGCCGAGGCCGAGCATAGGTCTGCTGCAATGGTCCCGCCGATTCCGCTGCCCCCGAGGCCGGTGACTACCACCTGGTGTACGGGGCGCGCCAGAGGCGACCAAACCTTGCCGACACCTTCGGCAATAGTCAGTGAATCAGCAATATGCTTGGGGAAGTTTTGGATCAACTGGAGCATCATGGGCTTGTAATTATTCCTCTAAAAGTACGACCTTCGGATCGCTATGGCAGTACCTTATTCTTGGCATTTTGCTCCTTTTTTGTCGCTGTCGGCCGACCAGCTCCACCGCATTCTTAGCCTGCGGGCCGAGGTCTTTGTTTTGGAACAAAACTGCGCCTACGTTGATCCCGACGCCAAAGATCGGGGTTGCCATCACCTTTGGGCCGAAGACGCTCAGGGACAGGTCACCGCAGTCGCCCGATTGCTTGCCCCCGGCGCATCCTACGCGGAACCCAGCATTGGCAGGGTGGCTACTTCGTCGTCGGTGCGCGGAACCGGTCTCGGCCGCGAACTTATGAAGCGCATCCTGCTTGAAGCAGAACGACTTTACCCGGGTAAAGAATTGGTAATTAGCGCACAATGCTACCTCGAAGGCTTTTATACGGACTTTGCCTTCGTCCCCGAGGGCGAGCCCTACGAAGAAGACGGGATTCCGCACCTTCAAATGCGCAAACCAGTTGCTGGCAACTAGTTGCTGGTTTACGCGTCGTAGCTGACCACTAGTCGCTCGCTGCGCGGCATGGCCTGGCAGGTAAGCACATAGCCCTCTGCAACCTCGTCGTCGGTCAGGGAGTAGTTCATGGCCATCTCCATCTTGCCTTCGATCACCTTGGCGCGGCAGGTGCAGCAGACCGCCCCCTTGCAGGCATAGGGCACGTCGGCTCCCGCATCGAGGGCGGCGTCGAGCAAAAATTCTTTGGCTGACTGGGTAAAGTGCGTCTCTTCTCCGTCGAGTATGACCGTTACGCTGGCATCGCCACTGGCTTTTTTAGCGGCGGACTTTGGCGCTTCTGCTGCCGGTACCGACGAAGTAAAGAGCTCAAAATGAATGCGGTCTTGAGGAACACCCGCGGCCTTCAGCACGTCGCTTGCGGCGTGAATCATGGGCTCTGGTCCGCATAAAAAGTAGGAGTCCGCCGAGGCCACCGTTGGAATATGCTCCATAAAGTAGCGAATGCGGTCTGCGTCGAGTCGGCCAAAAAGAGCGTCGCTGCCCTGGTCTTCGCGGCTCAGAACGTGATGCACTTCGAAGCGTCCCATGAAGCGGTCCTTGAGGTCTTCAAGGTCGTTTTTAAACAGGATGCTGGCCGTTTTGCGGTTGCCATAAAACAGAAGGAATTCCGATTCTGGTTCGCGCTGAAGGGCCGTTTTAATGATGGAGAGCACCGGCGTGATTCCCGATCCTGCGGCAAAGCCGACATAGCGCCTGCGCTTGGAGGGGTCGGTCTCGAGCACAAAGTTGCCCATGGGATTCATTACGTCGAGCCGGTCGCCCGCCTTGAGGTGGTGGTTGGCCCAGGTGGAGAAGATTCCGCCCTCGACCTGCTTAATGGCCACGCTCAGCTCGCCAGACAGTGGGCTGGAGCAGAGCGAGTAGGAGCGGCGAACGTCGGCCCCGTCTATGGTCGCGCGCAGGGTGAGGTACTGGCCGGGGAGGTAGCGAAAGGCGTCGGAGTCCGGCTGGTTGAAGGTCAGCACTACGGCGTCGATGGCCTCGGGGCGGACCTCCTTTAGGGTAAGGGAGTGAAACTTTGGCTTAAGGCCTTTTTGGTCGGCTTTAGTTGCTAAGAGTCCTTCGTTCGGCGACGACGGGGCGGAATTTTTAAACCAATTAAACATAGTCATGTACAAATCTAGGTGTGCTATGCGAACCAGCGCAGCCGCATTTTGTTCTAATCGCAGTAATTTGCAGGAGAATTTACCAAAAAATTCAACACCATGGCCCCAACTATTGACATGGAAGCTCGCTTCCTCGACTACGTCACCGCCGAAAACAAGGTCGAGCCGAAGGATTGGATGCCCGAGGGCTACCGCAAAACCTTGGTTCGTCAGATTAGCCAACATGCTCACTCGGAGATTGTTGGAATGCTTCCTGAGGCGAATTGGATTACCCGAGCGCCTTCGCTGCGCTCGAAGTTGATTCTGCTGGCCAAGGTGCAGGACGAGGCTGGCCACGGTCTTTATCTGTATTCTGCGGCAGAGACGCTGGGAACCTCCCGGGACGAGATGATTGCCGACCTGCACTCGGGCAAGGCGAAGTATTCGAGTATTTTTAATTATCCGACGCTGAGTTGGGCCGACATGGGCGCCATTGGTTGGCTGGTGGACGGTGCGGCTATTCAGAATCAGGTTATGCTTTGCCGTGCTTCATATGGGCCCTATAGCCGAGCTATGGTGCGGATTTGCAAGGAGGAGAGTTTTCACCAGCGCCAGGGTTATGAGATTATGCTGCATTTGGCCAAGGGGACTCAGGAGCAGAAAGACATGGCGCAGGATGCGCTGAATCGCTGGTGGTGGCCTTCGTTGATGATGTTTGGTCCGAGCGACGACAACAGTCCTAATTCTGCGCAGAGCATGGCATGGCGGATTAAGCGAAAGTCGAACGACGAGTTGCGCCAAGAGTTTGTGGATAAGACGGTTCCGCAGGCGAAGTTTCTTGGGCTTTCGATTCCCGACGCCGATTTAAGGTGGAATGAGGCTTTGGGCCAGCATGATTTTGGGTCGATTGATTGGAATGAGTTTTTTGCGGTGGTGGCCGGCAACGGCCCTTGCAACAGCGAGCGCATTGAGGCTCGCCGAAAGGCCCACGCCGAAGGCGCATGGGTGCGCGAGGCCGCCTCGGCCTATGCGGCCAAGCAGGCTGCCCGCCACAGTTCCGCTGCCGCGACAAAACCCCAAGCAGCATGAGCGCGCCAGACCAATGGCCCCTGTGGGAGGTCTTTGTGCGTTCTAAGAACGGTCTATCCCACAAGCACTCCGGAAGCCTTCACGCGCCCGACGCAGAAATGGCGCTAAAAAACGCACGCGACGTCTACACCCGGCGCAGCGAAGGCACAAGCATTTGGGTAGTACTCTCTAGCAACATTGTGGCCTCTGCGCCCGACGCCAAAGAGGTGCTTTTTGCGCCCTCTGACGACAAGGTTTACCGCCACCCCACCTTCTACGAGATACCCGATGAAGTGGGACACATGTGACCCCTCGGAGCAGTATCTGCTTCACCTGGGCGACGACGCATTAGTTCTTGGCCATCGACTAAGTGAATGGTGCGGTCACGGCCCCATCCTCGAAGAAGACATTGCCCTGAGCAACCTAGCCCTCGACCTGGTCGGCCTTGCCCGGCAGTACTACCAACTGGCCGCCAAGCGCATTGGCTCGGGTACCACCGAAGACCGACTGGCCTACTGGCGCGGCGAGCGCGACTTCAAAAACCACGTGCTGGTCGAGCAACCCAACGGCGACTTTGCCGACACCATGGCTCGACAGTTCTTTTTTGATGCATTTCATTTGCTTCAGCTCGAGGCCATCGAGCAATCCGAGGATGCAGACCTGGCCGCCATCGCGAGAAAGGCCCTCAAAGAAACGACCTACCGCGCGCAGCACAGCTCCGAATGGGTAGTGCGTATGGGCGACGGAACCGAAGAGAGCCATAGCCGCATTAGTGCAGCCCTGCGGCGTATATGGCCCTTTACCAACGAACTCTTTCAGCCTGCAGAAGTAGACCGTATTGCCGCAGAACGAGGCCTTGGTCCCGACGTGCAATCCCTCCGAGAACCATGGCTTGAACTGGTCCGCGAGGTGCTCACTAAAGCCCACCTCAGCCTGCCCGAGGTGCCCCAAAAGCTCCTGCGCGGCAAATCGGGAATTCACAGTGAATCCCTCGGATTTCTGCTCGCCGAGATGCAGAGCCTGCCGAGGGCCTACCCCGACGCCCAGTGGTAAGCGCAGACGACCTTAGAAAGCGCCTGAACCTCGTGCCCGACCCTGAAGTTCCAGCCTTGTCGGTTCTCGATCTGGGCATAGTCCGCGGACTGCGCATGATGCCGGATGGCTGCGAAGTAGACCTGAGCCCCACCTACACAGGCTGCCCCGCCACCGAAGTCATCGAGCGCGACGTGCGCGAGGCCCTCGAAGAACTCGTTGGTCAGGGAAATGTGCGCATCCAAACCGTACTTGATCCTCCATGGACCTCCGACTGGATCAGCGAAGAGGGCCTTCGCAAACTCGAGGCCTACGGCATAGCCCCTCCGCCCAAACGAAGCGGCGACAAGAGATCCCTACTGGGCCTCAGCATTCCCCTGAACTGCCCCCGATGCAAAAGTTCCCAGACGGAGCGCATCTCTGCCTTTGGTTCCACCGCCTGCAAGGCCTTGCACCGATGCTTGGACTGCCAAGAGCCCTTCGAAGCGTTTAAATGCATTTAAAACGAAAAACCCCAAGCCACTAGGACTTGGGGTTTTTCTTTGGTTTGGGGTGAAGCCTATTTTTTTCTTCTATGCAAAAGTGTGGCACTCCGCAGGCCCCGACCAAAATATTTGTGATAAAGCGTGAGAACAAAATTGTTTCACGTATTTTCACGCAATGAAGAAGCGCCTCGCTGTTCTTATTATTCTGCTGTTTCGCAGCAGCTTGTCGGGGCAGAGCATACAAAATGAAAGTCCTGTAGACGGGATTGCCTTCTTGGTACACCGCGGGAGCGTTCTGCAGGTAGACTTCAAACTTGGCCTAATTTCTCGCCTCAATTCCTCAGGATGGGCCATTACCGACAGCTTTGAGCCCTTGCCCGACCCCATGAGCAGCCTCCTGCACCGCGGGCCGGTCGTCAACCAAAGTCCCGATACCACCATAATTAGCTTTAACGCGTCTGGACTAGTCTATGCCTTTACTCGCGCTGGGCGACTTCAGCGGCTTGACCAGACCTTTTACTCGGGCTACAACAACGGCGCCATTCCCTACTTCGACGGCAAGCGACTTTGGAAGCTTGGGGGCACTGGGTTTTGGCAGGTTCACGACCTTGCCCTGTATTTTGATCCGGAATTGCGCGAATGGGAACGCATGCCCATGACTCCCTCTATTGTCGGCGGCTACGGCGGCAGTCTTTTTAGTGCTAACGCACACAGCGCCAAAGAAAGGGGTCAGCTGATTGCATTGGTAAAGCTGGGCAAAAGCCTTGGGCAGACGAACCCCGCACTTCACGCCTATAAAATTGACCTGATTAACGGCCGGTATGAGCTGCTTGGTGCGATTGCCCAAAACCTGCAAGGCCCCGACCTTCGGGAGCTTAACGCCTTTGCACACTACAAGCAATGGAACCTAATTCACCACGACCAATCCCTGTACCTCGCCGACCTCTTGACCAACAGCCTGTACCAAACCAACCTAAGGGGTACCGCCAAAATTGCATTCAATGGTTTACAAGGGCTACTCTTGAGCCCTCAGGGGGTCTACTCCATCGCCTCGGCCAGCACCATGAGCAACAGCAGCTACAGCACTCGTTTTGAACCCTGGTCCGCCTTTATAAACAGCGCTGAGGCCGTTAAAATTGGGTCCCTCTACGAAGACGTTTGGCTGTCGAACGTTCGGTCGTATTGGAAGGCCACTACCGTATTTTTTCTGTTGGTCGCCGGTTTGATCTATCTATTGCTCCGGTATAGGCAGTCCATCCCAAAGCGGGAACTGGACTATGCCAAAGACCTAAGCCCGCTGGCCAAAATTGCCCTTAAGTACCTTTTGGTCCAGCCGGCAGAAAGCCTCGTAACCTCCGAGGAGCTCAATCAAATACTCGGCATTCAAGACAAGGCTTGGGACAACCAGCGCAAGATTCGCAGCACCATTTTATCTGAAATCGAAGAAAAAGGCATGTATTTCTTGGGCGTACCTTCGTTTGTAGAGCGGGTCACCGACCAGGAAGATCGCCGCATTCGCCGCTACCGCCTAAAACCCGAACTTCGCGAAGACTTAGCCCCTATTCTAAAGTATGTATAAGTATTTAAACGTTGAAACTCAGGGATCAGTCCTTCGGATCGCGCTGAACCGACCCGAAGTATTTAATGCCTTTCACCGCGGGATGGCCCTGGAGCTGCAGCAAGCACTTTTTGAAGCCGACCGCGACCCCAAAGTGCGCGCCGTGCTCCTCACGGGCGAGGGCAGGGCCTTTTGCAGCGGGCAGGACCTCTCTGAAGCCATTGATCCTCAGGGACCGGGACTTGACCGCATTCTCAGCGAGCACTACAATCCGCTCGTGCTTCAAATGCGCTCCCTTCGCAAACCCGTCGTGGTTGCCGTGAATGGAGTTGCCGCAGGGGCCGGCGCCAACCTCGCGCTTGCGGGCGATGTCGTCCTCGCTGCACAGTCGGCCAAGTTCATTCAGGCCTTCAGCAAGATTGGCCTGATTCCCGATACGGGCGGAACCTTAACCCTTCCGCGCCTCGCCGGATTCGCCAAAGCCAGCGCGTGGATGATGCTTGCCGACAGTGTTTCGGCTGAAGAAGCGGAACGCCACGGGCTCATTTACCGCCTCGTGGCTGACGACGCGTTGGCTGACGAAGCAATGGCTGTATCCCAAAAGCTCGCCGCGATGCCCACCGAGGCACTCGCCCTTACCAAAGAGGCCCTCAACGCCACCGTGTTCCACGGATTTGCCGAACAGCTGGAGCTTGAACGCGCCCTACAAAACCGCGCGGGCGCCACCGCCGACTTCGCTGAGGGCGTCGCAGCATTTCTTGAGAAGCGGCCCCCTAACTTTAAAGGACAATGACAAGCCTGCTATTCAACCAAAAAGCTATGGTCGTCGGCGCGGGCGCCATGGGCGGCGGCATCGCCCAAGTCCTCGTCGAGGCCGGCTGGGAAGTCCTTTTGTACGACACCCAAGATGCGTCCCTCGAGAACGGGATTGCCCGCGTGCGCGGCGTGTGGGACAAGCTCGTCGAAAAGGGCAAAATCAATGACGCGCAGCGTTCCGCATACAACAAGCAACTGAGCGCAGCCTACGTGCTGCGCGAAGCCGCCGAAGTCAGCCTTGTCATAGAGGCCATCTACGAAAACCTCGACGCAAAGCGGTCGGTGTTTACCACCCTTGACGACGTGGTGCGCGAAGACTGCATTTTGGCGACCAACACCTCGTCACTCAGCGTTTCGTCGATTGCCGCCGGAGTGAAGCGTGCCGAACGCGTCGTGGGGCTGCACTTTTTTAACCCGGCTCCGCTGATGCCGCTGGTTGAGATTGTGCCTGGAATCGCAACCGACCCGGCGGTCGTTGAGGCCTGCGTGGCCGCGGTCGCCGCATGGGGCAAAGTGGGCGTGGTAGCCAAAGACAGCCCAGGCTTCTTGGTGAACCGCATCGCCCGGCCTTTTTATGGCGAAGCGCTGCACCTGTTCGAAGAGCAAATGGCTGACATGGCGACCATTGACTGGGCGCTCACTGAATTGGGCGGATTCCGAATGGGGCCCTTTGCCCTAATGGACCTCATCGGCCACGACGTGAACTACGTAGTCACCGAAACCATTTGGAAGCAATTTTACTGCGATCCCCGCTTTCGCCCGAGCTTGAGCCAAAAAAGACTGCTCGAGGCCGGATGGCTGGGCCGCAAGTCAGGCCGCGGATTCTACGACTACCGCAACGGAGCCAGCCTGCCCGAGCCCACCCGCGACGAGGTCCTTGGCCGGGCCATTGTCGACCGCGTGGTGGCCATGCTCATCAACGAGGCCGCAGACGCCGTCTACCGCGCAATCGGCAGCGAGTCGGACGTAGAAACCGCCATGCTCAAGGGCGTCAACTACCCCAAGGGCCTTCTGGCCTGGGGCCGCGAATGGGGCTGGACCAAGGTGCGCGACCAGATTGAAGCCCTTAGGGAGCGAACTGGCGACCCCCGCTACCGCGTTTGTCCCTGGATCCACGATCAAATTTCTGGCTCATGAACTACCTACTCTCTGCCGTCGAACGAGTACGCAGCTGGACCGACGAAGAATACGGCCAAAACCTCGGAGTCTTTTTAGACGAGCAGCCCATGCTCTTCTCATGGCTTATGCGCCTTAGCGAAGAATTCGAAGACGACGTGCACGAGCAGCTCGTGCGCAGCTCCATGGTGCTTCGCGAAGGATTCCGCGGCATGGGGCTCACCATAGACACGATTTCTGACCTGGTCATTACGGACGTAACCACCGAAGTCGTCGAAGCATTTGAAGCGCTTGAAGCGCAGGAGGAGAGCCTAGACCTTGAGCTCATCGAGAAGGTGGCGCGATCTCCCTTTGTGCACGCCGAAGTGCGCAACTTTTTGCACCAAGAACTCCGCTCTGGGCTGCCCAAGGGCTCCGCCGATCAGCACAACTTGATGCTCGTGATTGACATTTTAATCGGCTGCTTCGAGGAGGCCGTCGAACAACCCGGAACCACCGGCAGGGAATGACCGCCGCCGAAATTGTAGCTCAGATGATGCGCCACGATGCCTTCAGCACCTGGCTGGGAGTCGAGGTTCTCCTTGCGGAACCGGGGCACTGCATCCTGCAGGCTAGGGTGCGGCCCGAGGCGACCAATGGTTTTGGTATCGCGCACGGCGGAATCGCATACAGCCTTGCCGACAGCGCCCTTGCCTTCGCCAGCAACGGCCACGGCGTTCATGCCCTCTCCATTGAAACCAGCATCTCGCACCTCAAGCCGGCGTCTGCCGACGACCTTTTGGAGGTCGAAGCCATCGAGCAGCACCGCAGCAAAACTTTGGGTCGCTACGACGTGCGAGTCCGCCGCGACGGCACAGACATAGCCCACTTTCGAGGAACCGTATTTTTTAAAGACAAGCCATGGACACCCGAAGCGCATTCTTAGTAGACGGCATACGAACTCCCATTGGCAGCCTTGGAGGCAGCCTTAGCACGGTCCGCGCCGACGATTTGGCGGCCCATGCCATTCGCGAATTGATCAAGCGCCATCCTGGGCTGGACTGGTCCGCACTTGATGATGCCTTTATGGGCTGCGCGAATCAAGCGGGCGAAGACAACCGAAACGTGGCGCGCATGGCCACCCTGCTCGCGGGGCTTCCGCCGAGCGTTCCGGCTGAAACCGTAAACCGGCTTTGCGCGAGCGGACTCTCTGCGGTGATTCATGCAGCTCGTGGCGTTCAAGGCAACGAAGGCGACCTCTTGCTGGCCGGCGGCGTGGAACACATGACCCGCGCACCCTTTGCCCTGTCTAAGCCGTCAAAAGCTTATGGCGGCGACAGCCAAATGTTTGACAGCACCTTCGGCTGGCGCTTTGTCAACCCCGAAATGAACCGACTTTATGGCACGGAGGCCATGGGCGAAACCGCCGAAAACCTGGCCGACCAGTATGGCATCTCGCGCGAAGACCAAGACGCCTTCGCCATGCGGAGCCAGCAGCGCACCGCCGCCGCCATGGCTCGAGGATTCATCGCAGGCGAGCTCGCCCCTGTCTCGATTCCGCAACGCAAAGGAGACCCCGTCGTCTTCGCTCAGGACGAATTCGCCAAGCCGGCCACAACACTGGAGGGGCTGGCGGGGCTGCGACCCGCATTCCGCCCGAACGGAACCGTTACCGCCGGCAACGCCTCAGGCCTCAACGACGGCGCGGCTGCGCTGCTCATCGCCTCAGAGTCTGGCCTTCGCCAGCACCAACTTAAGCCCCTTGCTCGCATCGTTTCAAGCGGCGTAGCGGGCGTTGAGCCCCGCATTATGGGCATCGGCCCCGTGCCCGCCACGCAGCTCGCCCTGAAGCGCGCCGGGCTGACCATGGCAGACATCGACCACATTGAGCTCAACGAAGCCTTTGCGGCTCAGGCACTTGCTGTAACCCGCGCACTCAGCCTTGACGACCTCGATCCGCGCATCAATCCCAACGGCGGCGCAATCGCCATGGGCCACCCCCTCGGAATGTCGGGTGCTCGGATCGCCCTCACAGCAGCACGAGCCCTTCAAGAAACAGGCGGCCGCTATGCCTTAGTCACCATGTGCATCGGCGTCGGCCAGGGCTACGCGGTGATTTTAGAGCGAACTAGCTAGTTAGCAGCTAGCAACTAGTAGCTGAGCAACGCTCTCAAGGCCGTCCGCACCTTCTCGGCGTTGGGCAAATACGTCGCCTCAAGCACCTTGTTAAGCGGAATCGCCGGCGTGTCTTCAGATCCAAGCACCCGCACCGGTGCGTCGAGGGACTGAAAGCACTCCTCTTGAATGCGCGCGGCGATGGAGCGCGCAAAGGGCTGCACCGAAGGCTCTTCGGTGAGGACCAAAATGCGTCCGTGCAGCCTGGCCCGCTCAAAAACAAGGGTTTCGTCCCAGGGCGAAAGGCTGCGGAGGTCCAAAACCTCAACGGGCATGCCGACGCAGGCCTCCAGGGCCCAATAAACTCCGCGGCCGTAGGTAACCACCAGGACCGAAGGCTCGTCGCCGGGCTCCTGCTCGCGAACGATCCGCCCCATTCCAATGGGAACGACGTAATCCGAATCGGGTTCCACTGTTTTTGCCCCCTCGGTGCCCTTGATTTTGGACCAATACAGACCTTTGTGCTCTAAAACCACGACGGGATTGGGGTCGGCAAAGGCCGCCTTAAGCAGTCCTTTGAGGTCCGCCCCGTTGGAGGGATAAAGCACCTT
>JBEEMM010000018.1:0-16093 GCA_041192685.1 Bacteroidota bacterium
AAGGGGCATTCCTTTGCCTGGGAGTTGGCTCCGGCCATGATCAGCCACAAAATTTGGTTCAACAATTCGGGCGGAGTACCTATGCTTTCCAAGCCCTTGGTCTACGGACTCGACCGTTTGAGGCGCGGACTCGGGCTTCAGTCGGGCCTGCGCTACAGCTACTTTGACCCCTATGGCACGATCAATTTTAGCCTTGCCCTGCGGGGCGGACTCGTGCAGACCCACTACGTGCGCGATCTCTACTATGGTGGGAATCCGCCCTCGGTAAAGGCCCAATGGGACGGATTTATTGGCCTCGAGGCTAGCTGGTACCTACCCCTTGGCGGCAAAATGAGCAGCAGCGCAAAAAGCCCAACGGACCAACCCAAGGTGCGCTACTACCAATGAGCCTAGCCGGAATTGCCTTTGGTACGGCAAGCCATATCGCGGCTTTACTGGGCCACCGCAAAGCAAAACGGTGGTGGAATGGGCGCCTTAATCTCCCGCCCAAGGGCCCCTTTGATCTGCTCGTTCACTGCGCCTCCTGGGGCGAATTTTGGATGGTCGAGCCCTTGCTGCGGCGCTGGAGCACAGAGGGTCGCCGCGTGCTCGTCTCTTTTTTTTCACCCAGCGGAATGGAGGGCTGGTCCCGCTATCAAGCCCCCGAAGGAATTTTTGCCTGCCTCGCCCCACTCGACTTCAATCCCTATCTAGGGCGGTTCTTGAAGGAGTGCGAGCCCAAGGCTCTCCTCATTCTTCAAACGGACCTCTGGCCTGGCCTCGTGGCGCAGGCAATCCGCCAAAAAGTACCCTTTGGGCTGGCCTTTGCTCATGTTCCGCCCGGCCACCGTTGGTGGACCCCGCTGGGATTACTCGATAGAACGCTTCTGCGCAAAGCAGCCTTTGTGGGCCTGCAGGAGGCCTCGGGCATGAAATTGGCTTTGGCGGCTGGTCTGCCTGCTCTGCTGCTTGGCGACGGGCGCTTTGACTCGGCCGCATCGCGCATTGCACGGGGAGAAGGCCCCCTGCCCCACTGGGATGCCTTTGTAGACCACCAGCCTCTTCTGGTTTGTGGCTCGACCTGGGCCCAAGACGAAGACCTTTTGCTCCCCCTTTTGATGCGGCGCAGCCATTGGCGCTTTGTTATTGCGCCCCACGATCCCGAGCGGGCCGAGGAAGTCCTGCGGCGCCTACCCCTGCAAGCGCTGCGCAGCAGCCAATGGCAGAACTACAGCCTCGAGCACATCCAAAACCACCGAATACTCGTGGTGGACCAAATTGGGCTGCTCTTTGGCCTCTATGGCGGAGCCCAAGCGGCCTACGTCGGCGGCGCCTTTGGCCAAGGACTTCACAGCATCATTGAACCCCTGTCCTGGGGCCTTCCGGTCGCATTCGGTCCAGGCACGGGCCGCCACTGGGAGGCCGACGAAGCCATCGAAAAGGGACTGGCGCAGAAGGTTTCCAATTTCGAAGAGGCCCTTAACTGGCTTGACCGCGCTGAAGGCGTGAGCCGCGACTCCACCTGGGCTCAAGGCCAGCAAGGTGCCTTGGCTCGCCTGGGCAAGCTCGTCGAGAAGGAACTTTTTAAGCCTAGGCCTTGAGTCCGAGCAAAAAGGCATACTCCATCGCCGTCTCGCGGTAGGATTCGTAGCGACCGCTGGCTCCGCCATGGCCCGTGTCCATGTTGCAGTACAGGTACAGCGGAGCTGCATTGCTGCGGCGATCTCGCAAACGAGCTACCCACTTTGCAGGCTCAAAATACTGCACCTGGCTGTCGTGAAGCCCAGTGGTTACCAGCATCGGCGGGTAGTCCTGAGCCCGCACGTTGTCGTAGGGAGAGTAGGCCTTCATGCAGAAGTAGGCCTCGGCTTCGTTGGGATTCCCCCACTCGTCGTACTCGCCGGTGGTTAAGGGAATGCTGTCGTCGAGCATGGTGGTTACCACATCCACAAAGGGAACGGCGGCAATCACCCCCGACCAAAGGTCCGGGCGCTGGTTGACCACAGCAGCCACTAAAAGTCCACCCGCACTTCCGCCCATGGCAAAAAGGTCCGAGGCCCAGGCCTCCGACTTCAAAAAGTCGCCGCAGGCGATAAAGTCGCTAAACGTATTTTGCTTGTCGGCCATTCGCCCCTGCTCGTACCACATCCTGCCGAGGTACTCCCCTCCGCGGACGTGGGCAATGGCATAGGCCATGCCGCGCTCGAGCAAACTCAATCGGGCAACGCTAAACGACGGGTCCACCGTCATACCATAGGAACCGTAGCCATAAAGCAGGGTCGGAACGGGACCCTTTCGGTCTGCGGGACCCACCCAGCTCATGGGAATTTCGGTTCCGTCCGGAGCCTTTGCCCATAATCTGCGCGTCACATAGCGATCAGGGTCGTAGCCTCCGACCACCTTCTGAACCTTTTTAACCTTTTGCTCGCGAGTCACCATGTCAAAATCGTAGGTCGTCATGGGCGTCGACAGCGAGGTGTAGGCATAGCGCAGCGTTCTAGTCGCCGTAGATGGATTAGAAGACGTGAACAGGGTGTAGGTCTCCTCGGGCATAGAAATTTGGTACTCCGGGCCACGCAAGGCCTCGTCCCAGGGCCTAATCACGATTCGCAGCAATCCCAGTTCTCGTTCTTCTCGAACCAAAAAATCGTCAAAAAGGTCAATTCCTTCGAGCAGCACCTGCTCGCGGTGGGCAATGACCTCCGTCCATGAAGAGGGATCCAGCAGGGGCGCACTAAAAAGGGCGAAGTTCCGACGACCATCCAGATTGCTCCGAATCCACCACGATTCCTGGTGGTGGCTCGCAGAATACTCCAGGCCGTTTTGACGTGGGCGCAGGCAGGTAAATGCTCCCAGAGGCTCCGACGCCTTGAGGTACCAAACCTCGTCAGAATTGGTTGCGGAGGTCGATATCATAAGGTAGTTCTTGGACTTCCCGCGGTATACCGTGCAGCTGAAGGCCTCGTCGGCCTCGTGAAATACTAGAACAGGCGGCTCCGTCGACCCGAGCGTCTGCCTCCAGATCTTATCGACCCTCAGGGTCTTGGCATCCTTGGTGGCATAAAAGAAAGTCTCTCCGTCGTCGGCCCAAGCAAAGGCACCTGAAGTATCGCGGATTTCCATCGCATGATCAAGACCAGTGGCTACATCGCGAAAGCGCAGTGTGTACTGGCGGCGGCTGACAAAGTCCACGGCATAGGCCATGCGGCGGTGGTCGCGGGTCATCACCATGGAGGCAACCTGGCAATAGGACCTGCCTTCGGCAAGAACATTGACGTCGAGAAGGAGCTCCTCGGGACCGTCCTCGGCGCCCTGAAACCTAACGTGAATGGGGTATTCCTTGCCTTCACAGTACCGCGATTGGTACCAATACCCATCCATTTCAATGGGCAACGACGACTCGTTGGGGTCTAGTCGGCCCACCATTTCGGCAAACAGCTCCTCGGTCAGGCCCTTCAAGGGCGCCATTTCATGCTCCCGATAGGAATTTTCTGCCGCCAAATACTCCAAAACCTCAGGGTTTTCTCGGTCCTTGAGCCAGTAGTATTCGTCAATACGCAGGTCACCATGCAGCTCCAAACGCTGCTCACGCTTTGCAGCCAGAGGTTGCTTCATACTCAATTTTTAAAGGATGCCAGCGCGGAACGCACGCGACCCAGACCCTCCTTTGAGGGAGCATGAGAAGGATTGTACTCCAAGGCCTTCAGGTAGTCCGCCTCCGCGGCCTGAATGTCGCCCAAGCGCTCCACTACAAAAGCACGCGCATAGTGCGCTCGGTAGTTCACGGCACGCGCCTCAATGCTTTGGGTAAAAAACTGCCGAGCCTCACGGTACATCTGAAGCTCCAAGTGAATAAAGCCCAAGTTGTAGAAACTCTCCGCATCCTTGGGATTCAACTGCGTTGCCTGAGTAAAGGCCTCAATGGCGGAATTCCAGTTTCGGGTATTCAAATGGAACATTCCCACTTTATAGTACACATTGAAGTCATTGGGGCGAAGCTCTGCAAGCCGCTGAAAGTAGCTAATCGCCAAAGAACTTCCCATCGCAGAGTGCATCACACCAGCCATATCTAGAGCCTCTTCGTACTTCGGATCCAAGTCAATAGCCTTCTGAATGTAGGAAAGGGCCATATTGGTATCGAATTTTTCGTCCCGTATGCTTATGCCCTTGAGGTAGTAGGACGTCGGATTGTTTGGGTCAAGAGCAATGACCTCGTCGGCAAGCTCGATGCTCTTGGAGTATTCCATGACCACCTGGTAAAGCTCTGCCAGCTTAAGACGGCACTCGACCTCCTCAGGGTAGAGTTTGGCACATCGCGTCCAAGCATCGCGGGATATGCGCGTCTCGTTGCTCACGTAATGCGCATCACCCAAGACCCTCAAGGCATCGTGGTCGCTGCTATCAATGGTGAAGGCTGACTGCGCATCCATCTTGGCATAGGGAAAGTTCTTAACCGACATGTAGTAGTCGGCCCGCGCAACGAGGGTCTTGACGTTCTCAGGATCCTCGCGCAGGAGCGCCGTCAGGGAATCAAGGCTCCGGGTTTCCTTATCGAGGCCTGTCAAATCTTCGCTTGTCGGACTGCTGCAGGAGCAAACAAGCAAAAGCGCCAGACTACTAAAGGGCAGGAAGCTTCGCAACAATAGCGTTTTCAATCTCTTCACAAAGTTCAGGGTTATCCTTTAGAATGGCTTTAACTCCGTCGCGTCCTTGCCCGAGCTTGGTATCGCCGTAGCTAAACCAACTGCCGCTCTTGGCAATTACGTTGGTCGAAACGCCCAAGTCCACAATCTCACCCACCTTGCTAATTCCCTCTCCGTAGAGAATATCAAATTCCGCCGTACGGAAGGGAGGCGCAACCTTGTTCTTGACCACCTTGACCTTGACCCGGTTGCCAATGGCAACGTCGCCGTCTTTAATTTGGGTCGAGCGGCGAATGTCTAGGCGTACCGAGGCATAAAACTTAAGAGCGTTACCGCCTGTGGTGGTCTCGGGACTGCCAAACATGACCCCAATTTTCTCACGAAGCTGGTTGATGAACATGCAGGTTACGTTGGTCTTAGAAATCGTTGCAGTAAGCTTGCGCAGGGCCTGCGACATGAGGCGCGCGTGAAGGCCCACCTTAGACTCGCCCATCTCGCCCTCAATTTCTGCGCGCGGAGTCAAGGCGGCCACAGAATCCACAATAATTAAATCAATCGCGCCCGAGCGAATCAAGTTATCGGTTATTTCCAAAGCCTGCTCTCCGTTGTCGGGCTGAGAAATAATCAAATCTTCAGTCTTTACCCCGAGCTTCTCGGCATAAAACCGATCAAATGCGTGCTCGGCATCGATGAAGGCTGCAATGCCACCTCTGCGCTGTACTTCTGCAATAGCATGAAGCGTGAGGGTCGTCTTGCCCGAGGATTCAGGGCCGTAGATTTCGATCACTCGACCGCGCGGATAGCCTCCAATACCAAGGGCAATGTCAAGACCAAGGGATCCTGAGGGTATAACCTCTACCTCCTCAACGGCCTTATCGCCCATGAGCATTACGGCACCCTTGCCGTAGGTCTTGTCTAATTTCTCCATGGTGAGGCGAAGTGCCTTCAATTTGGCTTCACGTTCTTGACTCATTGTGCTTTTATTATTAATGGTTTAGGCCAAAATTAGGGCGATCCAACAGCATCAGTCGTCCGCTAAACGAAAGTAAGCGCTTACCGCGGCTGCCGCAACGGACGTTGAAAACTATTGCGGACTTTTTAGGCGCCGGCGAGAATCTGCTTGCTGGCTTCCTTGGTATCTACCTTGGCGATAACCCGCTCCACGCGACCGTCCTCGCTGATCACAAAGGTCTCCCGGCTCACCCCATCGTACGCCCTACCCATAAACTTTTTGGGGCCCCAGACTCCATAGGCCTGGCAGATGGTCTTCTCGGTGTCGGCGAGCAGCGAGAAATTCAACGAAAACTTGTCGGCGAACTTGGCGTGCGACTTCACGCTGTCGGGCGAAACTCCGAGCACCACGTAGCCCGCATTCTGAAGGTCCGATTGGCCGTCGCGGAAGGAGCAAGCCTCTGCCGTACAGCCTGGGGTGTCGTCTTTCGGGTAGAAGTAGAGAACTACTTTTTTTCCTGCGAATTGTCCGAGTGAAACGGAGGTTCCGTGCTGGTCTTGGGCTTCAAATTGGGGGGCGAGGTCGCCAGGATTGAGGTGCGTCATCAGTTTGCTAATTAAGTCTGTTAAAGATAACGCTGGGGTTTCGACCTTTGTTCCGTGACCAAGAAGCAAAAAGCGGCCTACCTCATCGAGCACCTCGAGAACCTTTATCCGGAGGTTCCTATCCCGCTAGACCACTACAGTCCCTTCACCCTGCTATGCGCCGTAGTACTGTCTGCGCAGTGCACGGACGCCCGTGTCAACACCATCACCCCTACCCTCTTTGCCAAGGCGGATACCCCTGAAGCCATGGCCGCGCTGAGCATCGAAGAAATTGCCGAGATCATTCGGCCCTGCGGACTCGTTCCCATGAAATCCAAAGGACTTAAAGGGCTTTCTGAGATGATCGTAGGACTGCACGGAGGCCAGGTTCCGCAGTCGTTTGAAGCCCTAGAAGCCATGCCCAGTGTGGGGCATAAAACTGCCTCGGTGGTAATGAGTCAGGCCTTTGGAGTGCCGGCCTTCCCGGTCGACACCCACATTCACCGCCTGATGACCCGATGGAAGCTTACATCAGGCAAAAGCGTGGAACAAACCGAGCGGGACGCCAAAAAGCTCTTCCCAAAGGAGCTCTGGAACAAGCTCCACCTTCAAATCATCTTCTACGGACGCGAGTACAGCCCGGCGCGCGGCTGGTCTCTTGACAAAGACTTCCTGACCAAGACCCTTCTGCAAGGATCCAAGGCCTAAGGCCTAGGCAAAAAAAATTGAGCAAAAAAAAGCGGCCCGTTTTCACGGGCCGCCTTGAAGCTTTATGCTATTATTGGCTTAGAGCACAGAAACCTTGAAGGTCTTGACGTCGCCGCCCTTGGCAATGCGCACCAGGTAAAGTCCGCGCTGAAGGTCACCAACAAAAATCGGAACATTCGCATCGGCCATAACCTTGGTGGAACGAACCACCTTACCGCTGAGGTCAAGAACCTCTACTGCATGCTCACCGTAAAGCAAACCGAAGTTCACGTTAACAAAGTCAGACGCTGGGTTTGGCGCAAGCACTACCTCGTTCAAAGGATTCTCTCCTAGGCTCGTGGTCATGCAGTTTGCTGCGTTAGTAGCAGGACAGTTAATGCTATGAATCCAAAGATTGTTGAAGGACTTGGAGTTGCTGTAGCCAGAGTACCAAGCGCTCAACGCGGCCAGGTACATGTACTTCGTTCCTGAACGGGCGCCAAACATTTGGTCGTTGCGAATCAAGAGGGTATTGGCTCCTTGGTTATTGTACATCGTCAGGTTGAAGTAGTAGCCAATATTGCTGTAGTTCAATACCACACCACGACCGGTAACGGTGTCCGCAAAATTGTACTCCGCGTAGCCATTGGTTATATCGCTTGCCGTGAGGACTCGCTGCCCATAGGCCACAAGCTTGTTGGCATCAAAACCGCTGGTTCCGAATGCAGAGGAGTCATACACAGCGAGTTCCAAAATGGCCCCAGCCTGGCTGGTGCTGCTCAAGTACACACGAGCACCAAAGAGCATCTCGTCGTTGACCAGCTCTTGCATGTTGGTCATCTGTGATCCATCACCCCACTGCGTAGTGTTGGAGGATGCACCGATTGAATTATCCCAGTTGCCGTTGTCCAGAGACATTACGGAGTCGGTCACGAACACCGAACCAAGAGTATCTGAGGCAATGCTAATTGAGTCAGAAACCAAATTGTAGGTGAAGTCGTACCTGCCCACTGCAGAAGGAGTCCAAGAGGTAGTGTAGGTGTTTAGTTGGTTCCAAGTAGCCGTGTCTCCAGAAGCAAGAGAGGCGATGATTGGTGAGTTGATGGTCTGAACCATAGCTCCAGTAGTCGCATTGAAAATCTTCATTTGCAGCTTGACGTTGGTCTGGGCATTCTGACCGCTGTTGAAGCAGTTGGCGTCAAAGGCAATCGGGCGAACCTGCTTTAAGGTCATGCGACCCATGCGGGCGGACTCCTGATTGGCTCCGAAGACAATATCTTGGGCTGGCGAACCGTCTGAACCTGCGATAAAGGTCATGCGGTTTTTAGGCGTAGAGATGATTTTCAAATCGTCCATCTGCCAGAAGTAGTAGTCTCCGTCAAAGCGAAAGCGAATCTTGACGTTGCTCTGATTACCTACGTACTGACCAATGCTCACCGCAATTACGGAGTTGCGCGTAGTCGCAGAGTTAACTGCAATGCCTGCGTTAAGCGTCACATTACCCGTCCAGGTCACTCCGCCGTCGGTAGAGAAATCAAGGTAGGTAGCGGGAACCGTTTGAACACCACCCGCTCCGGCAAAGCGACGGTAGTACTGAGTGAATACTAGATCGACCGTCGGATGACCCACGAGGTTGATTACTCCGGTCTCCAAATTGGCCACGTGCGGAGCACAAGCTATTGAACCGGTACCGCAAAAGTTACCGGCGATGCCTGCGTTGTCCAAAAAGTCCGAGTCAAAAACCACAAAGCCGTTGGCCGCAGTAGTACTTTGAATGGGCAACTGTCCCGTAGAAGCCGGGCCAGCGTAAGCACCTCGTGAACCTGTTGCATTGGAGGGCGTAGTCGTGGTTCCACGGTATTCCCATTTAGCGTCGGGATCTGCAACGCCTACAGCGGTACCGTAGTTCATCCAGGTAGTCGGAATTCCGCTCGCGAAATCTTCGGACCAAATAACGGTCTCCCCTTGGTAGTAGTTTGCGACCTCAGCCTGGCTCATAGAGCGTGCAGGTGAAGCGTCAACACAGCGCTCATTCGGAGCAGCTCGCTGAACTTTTTGGGCAAATACAACCCCCGATGCAAGAAGGGCGGTTGATAATAGTAGAGCTTTTTTCATTCAAATTGATTGTTAGGATTCAAGGTTGCCAAACTTACAAAAGAAATGGCAATTACTACATAGAAGTCAACAAGGCCTTCCCGTCGACAATCTAAGCCGCCTACTTTTTGCTAGTCCTGATAAGCCTCCATAGGAGCACAGGTACAGATTAGGTTGCGGTCTCCGTAGGCATCATCCACGCGGCGGACTGCCGGCCAGACTTTGTTTTCTAGCGAATCCGCCATAGGGAAACCCGCCTGCTGGCGGCTGTAGGGAAGGGTCCAATGGTCCGCTACGAGCATGGCCTGGGTATGCGGCGCATTCTTAAGCGGATTATTGTGAGCGTCGGAACTGCCGTCGGCAATCGCCATTGCCTCTGCGTGTATGGCCAGCATGGCATCGCAGAAGCGATCAAGCTCTACTCTCGACTCGGACTCCGTGGGTTCGACCATCATGGTACCACCTACGGGGAAGGAAACAGTCGGCGCGTGGTATCCAAAATCCATTAATCGCTTGGCGATGTCGGTTACCTCGATGCCCGTATCTCGCTTGAGCGGACGGCAATCCAAAATCATTTCGTGCGCGGCGCGGCCGTTCTCGCCGGTGTATAAAATGGGGTACGCAGCCTCGAGGCGTGACTTCATGTAGTTCGCATTCAAAATGGCCACACGAGTGCTTTGGGTTAATCCCTCGCCGCCCAACATTTTAATGTATCCGTAGGAAATCAGCGTCACCAGGGCACTGCCAAAGGGCGCCGCAGAAACGGGACCAATAGCATGCGTTCCGCCGCATTCCACGATGGGATGTCCCATCAAAAAGGGAGCAAGGTGGCTGGCCACACAGATGGGGCCGACGCCGGGTCCGCCTCCGCCGTGGGGAATAGCAAAAGTCTTGTGCAAATTCAAGTGGCATACGTCTGCACCAATCATCCCAGGGGAGGTTAGGCCCACCTGAGCGTTCATGTTGGCTCCGTCCATGTAGACTTGTCCGCCGAACTGGTGAATAATGGAAGTCGCCTCCTTGATTCCCGACTCAAACACGCCGTGGGTCGAAGGATAGGTCACCATCATAGCAGCAAGGGTATCCTTATGCTGCTCCGCCTTGTTGCGCAGATCGACAAGATCAACATTGCCCTGCTCGTCGCAACCGACTACCACCACGTCCATGCCAGCCATAACGGCCGAGGCGGGGTTGGTTCCGTGCGCAGACGATGGAATCAGCGCGGTCACGCGGTGGTGGTCGCCGCGGCTGCGGTGGTATGCACGAATGACCAAAAGGCCCGCATACTCACCCTGTGCGCCTGAATTGGGTTGCAGCGAAGTTGCGTCAAAGCCAGTCACCTCGGCCAAATCACGCTCTAAACTGCGAAGCACCTCGTGGTAGCCCGCGGCCTGCTCGACCGGAACAAAGGGGTGCATGTTCGCAAACGCAGGCCAGCTCAAGGGAAGCATCTCGGCAGCAGCATTGAGCTTCATGGTACAGCTCCCCAAGGATATCATGCTGTGATTCAATGAAATATCACGGCGCTCCAGCTTCTTGATGTAGCGCATCATTTCGGTTTCGCTGCGGTAGCTGTGAAAGACCGGGTGGGTCAAAATAGCCTCGCTGCGCAAATGCTTCAAGCGCTTCGCCCCCTCTCGGAAGACTGGCGCAGAAGCTCCCAATCCCAGGGCAATGGCCTCCACAAGGGCGACAGCATCTTCGTGGTTCATGAGCTCGTGCGTGCTGATGTGAACCCCCTGGTCGGTGTAACCAAGGTTGATTTGACGGGCCTCCGTAGCTTTTTTGAGGGCGGAACGCTGTTCCTTCGAAGCCTCAATAGTCAGGGTATCAAAAAATTCTTCGTGCTTGACCTTCAGGCCCATGGCCTTGATGGCATCGGCAATTCCGCTGGCCTTAGAATGAATACGGTGGGCAATGTCTTGAAGACCCTCGGGACCATGGTACACGCCATACATTCCTGCCATCACGGCCAAAAGAACCTGTGCGGTGCAAATGTTAGACGTTGCCTTATCGCGCTTAATGTGCTGCTCGCGGGTTTGAAGGGCCATGCGAAGGGCTGGCTTGCCGTCGACGTCAATGGTCCGACCAATAATACGGCCCGGCATAAAGCGCTTGTAGGCGTCTTTGCTGGCAAAGAATGCAGCGTGCGGACCACCATAGCCCATGGGAATTCCCAGTCGCTGGGTGGACCCAAACACTACGTCGGCACCCCAGGATCCTGGAGAAGGAAGCAGGGTCAAGGCCAAAATATCGGCTGCTACCGCCAAGCGAACTTCGCGGCGAGCGCATGCTGCACTGAACTCCACGTAGTCGCGCACCGAACCGCTGGCTGTGGGGTACTGCACCAATGCTCCAAAAAATTCCTCGCTCGGCTCAAAGGACATAGCGTCGCCAAAGACGAGCTCCACGCCTATCGGCTCGGCACGGGTTTGCAGCAAAGCCTTGGTTTGCACGTAGACGTCTTGATCGACAAAGAACTTCAGCACGTCGCGCTTTTGCTGCTCTCGGCTGCGGGCAGCCAGCAAAAGGGTCATGGCCTCTGCAGCGGCCGTTGACTCGTCGAGCAAGGAGGCATTAGAAATTTCCATGCCCGTCAGGTCAATAACCAAGGTCTGGAAGTTCAAAATGGCCTCTAAGCGACCCTGGGCTATTTCTGCCTGGTAGGGGGTGTAGGCCGTGTACCATCCTGGATTTTCTAAAATATTGCGCTGTATTACCGCCGGCAGCGCACTGGGGTGGTAGCCTTGACCGATGTAGCTCGAAAAAACCTGATTTTTTTGCGAAACAGTATAAATGTGGCGCAAGTAGGCGCTCTCACTAATGGCCGGAGCAATGTCAAGGGGTCGCGGATTGCGAATACCCGAGGGAACCGTCTCGTTGATAAGTTGGTCGAGATCAACGGCTCCAATGGCTTGAAGCATGGAACCTTGTTCTTTGGACTGGGGGCCGATATGGCGGCTTTCGAAACTTCCCTGCATGGCGGGCGGAATTTGGGGTTTAATCGAGCAAAATTACTAGTGGTATAACCTACCTTGCGCATGCTTGTTCAGCCATTATGAACCGATTTATTAGCATTGACGAAGCGGCCCTCCGAGACGCTGCTGATCCACTTGGCCATCTAAGGGCGGAATTCCACCTGCCAACCCTTGAAGGACAAGAAGTTATATACCTTACTGGGAACTCTCTAGGCCTTCAACCGGTGGGTGCTGCGGCGGCCATAACAACCGAACTAGAAAGCTGGAAAACCTTCGGCGTCGAAGGACACTTTAAGGGGCCCAATCCTTGGATGCCCTACCACGAGCGGCTCACGGATTCCCTAGCGCGCTTGGCCGGCGCAAAACCCAGCGAAGTGGTGGCCATGGGCTCGCTCACGGGCAACCTGCACGCCCTTTTGGCCTCGTTTTATCGTCCTTCGGCCGACCGTCCCTTGCTGTTCTGCGAGGCTAAGGCCTTCCCCTCGGACCAGTATGCACTGGCCAGTCAGGTTCAAATGCACGAAGGCGCTGCGCTCCTAGAAATTAGCGGCACGGACCCCGACGGCGCGCCCAATCCCGAAGAAGTGCTTGCCGCATTAGAGGAGCATGGTCATCGTGGAGCCACCTTACTGATGGGCGGAGTGCACTACTTCACCGGCAGGGCCTACCCTATGGCCCAAATCACGGCAGCAGCCCAGGCCAAAGGCATGATCGTTGGCTGGGACCTAGCGCATGCAATGGGCAACGTACCCCTTCAGCTCCACGACTGGGGTGTGGATTTTGCGGTATGGTGTTCCTACAAGTACCTCAATTCGAGTCCGGGCGGAGTAGCAGGGATTTATGTTCACGAGCGGCATCATGGCCCCGAGGTCTTTCGCCTTGCCGGATGGTGGGGCCACGACAAGGCCACCCGATTTAGTATGCCCTCGGAATTTGTTCCAGAGCGCAGCGCCGAAGCCTGGCAGTGGTCGAATGCTCCGGTACTGGCGATGGCCGCACACCGCGCCGCACTCGACGTCTTCGACCGAGCCGACCTTAAGGCATACCGAGAAAAGTCCGTTGCAATGACCGAAGTGCTTTTAGGCCTTCTCGACCACGTGGCAGAGCAGACCGGCCAAAAAATTAGGGTTTTGACCCCGCGCGACCCGCATCACCGCGGATGCCAAATCTCGGTTCAGTTTGAAGGCCGAGACCGAAGCTTTTTTGACGCTCTGATTGCTAAGGGTGTGTATGCAGACTGGCGCGAGCCGGGCACCGTGCGCATGGCACTGGCTCCGCTTTATTCTTCGTTCAAGGATTTAGCCCGCCTCGAAGTCCTGCTTTTTGAAACCCTTGCCCAACCCTAAAAACGCAGCAGCGCGATGAACCAACCCAAACACGCAGCCGTGGTAGGCTCCGGACTTGTCGGGAGCCTTTGGACCACCTTCTTAGCGCAGCGAGGCTACCGCGTGGATGTCTTTGAACGCCGGGGCGACTCCCGCCGCGCAGGCTACCAAGGCGGGCGATCCATCAACCTTGCCCTAAGCGACCGCGGATGGCGGGCCTTGGAGGCCGTTGGTGTGGCAGAAGCCGTGCGCCGCGAAGCGATTCCCATGTACCGCCGCGTCATGCACGCCAAAGACGGAAGCCTCAGCACCCAGCCCTACGGCAAGGACGGCCAAGCAATTTGGTCGGTTTCACGGGGCGGAATCAACATGGCCCTCATGACCGAGGCCGAAAAGCATCCCAACGTTAGCATTCACTTTGAACACAACACCGACCTGGTTGACGCCGACCAGGGCCGAATCCAATGGACCACACCCGACTCCAAGGGCGAAGGGCAGTTTGACGCCGTTTTTTCAACCGACGGTGCCAACTCGGGAATCCGTCAGGCCCTGCAGCGCGAAGGCGCAATGGAGTGGGGAGAACAAGTAATCGAGCACGGATACAAGGAACTGGTTATACCCGCCGGGCCGAATGGCAGCTCATTGATCGAGCGCGAAGCCCTCCACATATGGCCCCGAGCGAGCTACATGCTCATTGGCCTCCCCAACCCCGACGGAAGCTTTACCATGACCCTGTTCTTCCCGAACGAAGGCCCGGTCAGCTTTGCCTCCCTTGCCGATCCGGCTGCTGCAGCGGTATTTTTTGCGGAGCATTTTGCCGATGCCTACGCCATGATTCCCGACTTCGAAGCCCAGTGGGCCCACTACCCTTCCAGCAAACTCTCTATTGTGCGCAGCTGGCCCTGGTCCAAGGGCAAGGTGGTTCTCTTTGGAGACGCGACGCATGCCATTGTTCCCTTCTATGGACAAGGAATGAATTCCGGGTTCGAGGACTGCTTCGAGCTGAACCGCATGATGGACGCCCTCGGTGAGGAACCAGGGACGCTTTTTCCCGCTTTTGAAGCCGAGCGCAAGCCCAATGCAGACGCCATTGCCGAGCTCGCCCTGCTGAACTTCATCGAAATGCGCGACCTCACCGGCCAGCCCGAGTTTTTGCTGCGCAAAAAAATTGAATCGGTCCTGCACAGCGAGCAGCCCGAGCGGTGGATTCCGCTCTATACCCAGGTCACCTTTAGTCAGATACCCTACTCCGTGGCCTTAGAATGCGGACAAAGGATGGACCGCGTATTCCACGAGGTAATGCAGTGGCCCGGAATCGCCGAAAACTGGGACCAACCGGAGACCTTGGCGAAGATTTGGAAGGTTGCCGAAAAGTACCTAGTAACAAGTAACTAGCGACTGGCTACTTGAGCGCCGACCGCACCCGCTTGAACAGCGCACTAACAAAGACGTAGTCCACGACTTCTTGGTCGGTCGCCTTGAGAATCTCTGGGCCGGAACCTTCCCAAACCTTGTAGCCGTGGCGCAGGAGCACCACGTGGTCGCCGATTTCGAGTACCGAATTCATGTCGTGGGTATTCACCACCGTGGTCATGCCAAATTCGCGAGTGAGTTCCTGAATAAGTTGGTCAATAACCACCGAGGTTTCGGGATCAAGTCCGGAATTGGGCTCGTCGCAAAACAGGTACTTCGGATTCAGGGCAATAGCACGGGCAATGGCCACACGCTTTTGCATTCCTCCCGATAGCTCTGCCGTGTTCTTTCGCAGGGCCGACTGCGGAATTCGGACTCGGTCGAGGCAAAAAGCAATGCGGGCATTTTTTTCAGACAGCGGCATGGTCGAGAAAAAATCCAGAGGAAAACGGACGTTTTCTTCAACCGTGAGGCTGGTAAAAAGGGCCGAGGCCTGAAAAACCATTCCCATTTCTTGGCGAAGGACCTTGCGTTCTCGCTCGGGCATTCCCGTCCAATCCCGTCCGTCGAGAAGCACCTGACCGGCATCTGGCTTGACCAGGCCGACGATGGATTTGAGCAAGACCGTTTTGCCGGATCCGCTCGAACCAATAATCAGATTGCACTGCCCGCGCTGAAGCTGCATGTCAATACCCTTGAGTACCTCTTGGTCCCCGAAGGACTTCTTTATTCCCCTGACTTCGATCACCGCCTACTGAAGCATTACGTTAGTGAGAATGTAATTGAACAAAATGATGGTGAACGACATGGCAACCACCGCCTTGGTACTGGCTTTGCCGACTTCGACCGCTCCGCCCTTGACGTGGAATCCGTACCAGGCCGAGATGGAACTGATGATAAAGGCAAAAAATACAGTCTTCGTTAGGGCGTAGACAACAAAGAAGGGATTGAACTCATCAAAATAGCCCATTAAGAAATGGTCGGGATTGACCATTTGCAGCCAGTCACCCGCCAGGTAGCCGCCCAAAAGGCCCATGAAAATGCTAAAAACGATTAAAACAGGGAAAAACATCAGGCAGGCAACAATTTTGGGAAGCACCAAATAGCCGGCCGGGTTAATGCCCATTACCTGAAGCGCATCCATTTGCTCGGTAACCCTCATGGCCCCTAAAGAAGAAGAGATGTTGGAGCCCACCTTACCCGCTAAAATCAGCGATACGATAGTGGGTGAGAATTCCAGCACAATGCCTTCGCGGACCGCCACGCCAATAAAGAGGTCGGGGATGAAGGGGTCGTCGAGGTTGATGGCTGTTTGAATGGTCAATACGGCACCCATAAAAAGGGAAATGAAAACAACCAAGGGGATGCTGCTCAGGCCCAAGAGCTCGATTTCGCGCATCACGGATTTGCCGAATTCGCGCCATGATTCGGGTCGGCG
>JBEEMM010000019.1:0-16008 GCA_041192685.1 Bacteroidota bacterium
GCCAGTACCGTGACGGTATTGCCCGATACCTCAACTACTCCGCCCGCGATGGACACCAATTCACTCCCCGACGCGCCGTCAATTTTAACCTGGCCTGCAGTCAGCGAGGCCATGATTGGGGCGTGGTCCGTCAGTATTTGAAACAGACCCTCGGTACCCGGGAGCTGCACGGCATTCGCCGTACCCGAGTAGAGCTGTCGTTCTGGAGAGATGATGTCAATGCGCAGTGCCATAGCTTCCTTAATTAGGCCTCAGCAAGCATTTTCTCACCTGCGGCAATGGCCTCTTCAATGGAACCTTTTAGGTTAAAGGCCGCCTCAGGGTACTGGTCGAGTTCTCCGTCCATAATCATGGTGAAGCCCTTAATGGTTTCCTTGAGCTCCACAAAAACCCCTGGGATGCCCGTGAACTGCTCGGCAACGTGGAAGGGTTGCGACAAAAAGCGCTGAACCCGTCGCGCGCGGTGCACCACGAGCTTGTCGTCTTCAGAGAGCTCCTCCATTCCAAGGATGGCGATGATGTCCTGCAATTCTTTGTAGCGCTGCAGCAATTCCTTCACCCGTTGGGCGCAGTTGTAGTGCTCGTCGCCAACCACTTCGGCCGTCAAAATGCGCGAAGTCGAGTCAAGCGGATCCACGGCAGGGTAAATTCCCAATTCCGCAATCTTGCGCGACAAAACCGTGGTGGCATCAAGGTGGGCAAAGGTGGTCG
Source organism: Bacteroidota bacterium (assembly GCA_041192685.1). Classification (GTDB taxonomy): domain Bacteria; phylum Bacteroidota; class Bacteroidia; order Flavobacteriales; family Schleiferiaceae; genus TMED14. The sequence continues at coordinate 712 of JBEEMM010000019.1, forward strand.
CCGGCGCAGGGTCGGTTAAATCGTCGGCAGGAACGTAGACGGCCTGTACCGAGGTGATGGATCCTGACTTGGTCGAGGTGATGCGCTCCTGCATCGAGCCCATTTCGGTGGCCAGGGTGGGTTGGTAGCCCACGGCCGAAGGCATCCGGCCCAAAAGGGCAGAAACCTCAGAACCAGCCTGCGTGAAGCGGAAGATATTGTCGACAAAAAACAGGATGTCCTTACCCTGCCCAGTGCCTTCGCCGTCGCGGTAGTATTCTGCCAGCGTCAGCCCCGAGAGAGCAACCCTAGCACGGGCGCCCGGAGGCTCATTCATTTGACCAAAGACGAAGGTGGCCTTCGACTCCTTGAGCTCCTCCATGTTGACCTTGCTCAGATCCCATGATCCACCCTCCATGGAGTGAATGAAGTCGTCGCCGTAGCGAATGATGCCCGCCTCGATCATTTCACGCAACAGGTCGTTGCCCTCGCGGGTACGCTCGCCTACGCCAGCAAAAACAGAAAGTCCGCCGTGGCCTTTGGCAATGTTGTTAATGAGTTCTTGAATCAGTACGGTCTTGCCAACACCGGCACCGCCAAACAAACCAATTTTACCACCCTTAGCGTAGGGCTCAATCAGGTCAATTACTTTAATTCCAGTCAAAAGAACCTCGGTCGCGGTCGACAGGTCTTCAAACTTGGGGGCGCTGCGGTGAATCGGAATTCCGCCGTTGCTCATATCCATGGTGCCCAAACCGTCGATATCGGCTCCGACCACGTTGAACACGCGACCGCGGATTTGATCGCCCGTTGGCATAGCAATCGGAAGGCCCGTCGCAACCACCTCTTGACCGCGGGTAAAGCCGTCGGTAGAGTCCATAGAGACCGTGCGAACGGTGTCTTCGCCAATGTGCTGCTGCGTTTCAAGAACGACCTTCTGGCCGTTGGGGCGAGTTACAACAAGCGCATCATAGATTTTAGGAAGAGCCTTTGCATCCGCAAAGTAGACGTCTACAACCGGGCCAATGACCTGGGCAATTTTACCATTAGAGTTCGCCATGGAATGAGGAAATATTTTGATTCAGAATTTGGCTGCAAAGGTAGGGATTAGCCCGCTCGCTTGATTAATTCTCGATAGCAAAAAAAGTGAAAAAGAGCAGTAATTGGCCACAAAAGAATACTGAGCCCAAAAAGGGCTGCGCTCATTAGCGATAAAACCGACCATAAAAGAGCTGCAGGCAGCAAAAATGCGAAGTTGCTTCGGCTTTCAACCAGCGACCAGTTAAGCGCAGCGAATACCCCTAAATTGCGGTAAACCAGAGCCATGGGGGCCATCCAAAGTAGGGTGGTCAATGCCAGTCCAAGAAGTCCGAGGGCGGCAAGGCCAAAGGCAGACTGCGTCCAATCTATAGAGACAAGGGCTCGAGCAAATTCCTCGGGCTTGTCTTGGTACTTGGTCGCCATAGGGAGCAGCTCGTCGCCATAAAGCGCAGACAATGAGATCCCCAGCACCACAGAAGCGAGAAGCAGCAACAAAAGAATCATTGCCCCGAGGGAAGCCATGCGAGGCCAAGCCGACAAGGCAAGGCGAAGGGCCTGAGAAAAGTGAAGCCCGGGCTCAGCCTCGGCAAGGGTTCCAAGGCCCACGTAGAGCATGGGCAGCAAAAAAATGCTGGCAACCATGGCCAGAACAGGGTGTATTAGGCCTAAAGCATTTAAGGACAACGCAATAAAGCCAGTCGCTGCAAAAGGATAAGGATGCCGGCGAAAGGCATCAGCAGCTTGGCTTAGTGCGGTGAGCGTCATACCGCGAAGTTCGTAAATATCTTTGCCCTGACCCTAACGCCGTGCACATTTACCAACATCTTAAGGACTATAGCCAAAGCAGTCCCACCGTGGTTACTCTCGGCACCTTTGACGGGGTGCACTTGGGCCATCAAGCCTTGGTGGCCCGCGCCATGGCCAAAGCACGTGAACTCGGCGGAACGTCCGTCCTTTTGACCTTGGAGCCGCATCCGCGCAGGCTGATTGATCCTGGTTTTGAGCTGGCGCGCCTCACACTGCCCGCGGAACGGGCTGAGCTCTTGGCCGCATTAGGGCTCGACGTGCTGGTGGAGCAGGCCTTCACTGCGGACTTTGCCCAAACCTCGTCGCTCGATTTTGTGCGCCGCGACCTGGTCGGTCACCTGGGCATGAAGCACTTGATTGTGGGCTACGACCACCGATTTGGGCGCAACCGCGAGGGTGACTTTGCCCAGCTTCAGGAATTTGCGGGCGTATTTGATTTTGGGCTTGATCGCGTCGATGCGGTGATGGGCGACCGCGATGCCCTGTCGTCAACCAAAATTCGGGCAGATCTAGCCGAGGGTCGCGTGCGCGACGCCGCGCGTGCATTAGGCAGGCCGCATTTCTTGCGAGGCGAAGTCGTTGCCGGGCGCGGAATCGGCCGAAATCTGGGGTACCGCACCGCCAATGTGGGCGGAATTCACCCCGACAAGGCCATGCCTGCCCATGGTGTTTATGCGGTCCGACTGGATTTTTGCGACCAAGCCGGTCCGCGCAACCTGGCTGGGGTGGCAAACTATGGACTGCGCCCAACTTTTGGCGCACATACCGAGGCTGTTTTAGAAGTTCACCTCTTGGATTTTGAGGCTCAAGGCTACGGCCGTCCCGTCGAAGTGCGGTTTATCGACTTTATCCGCGCGGAGCAGACGTTTGAAACCCCTGAAGCACTTAAAGCGCAAATAGCGCTGGACGTGGAGCGGGCACGCGCTACGCTTGCCGGTAACTAGCTACTAGTTTCTGGTTTTACCGACGCTTCTTCTTGGCCGCCGCGGAGTTGGGTCCTTTGCGGTGACCAGCACTAGATCCCTTAGCTGCTCCTGGTCCGCTGGGCTTGCGGTCGGAACCAAAACCAGGTCGTCCGCCTCCTGACCCCGTTGGGCGGGGACTCGAGAAGCGGCTACTAGCCTCCGTGGGTCGGGTTTCGTCGTACTTGCCCTGCGATGGAGTACTGCTTCGCCCCGAGGGACGAGAAGACTCGCGCCAGGGCTCCGACCGCGAGGAAGATCCGCGCTCATTAGCCACCGAAAAGTCAATGGTTTTGCGCACTACGTCGACCTCCTTCACGGTGATGCGCAGCGGGTCGCCAAGGCGGTATTCTCGCCCGGTTCGTTCGCCCACAAGGCAGTGCCGCTCGGAATCAACGCTGTAGTAGTCGTCTCGAAACTCGCGCAATCGCACCAGCCCCTCGCAGGCGGTTTCGGGAACTTCGACAAAGACGCCCCAGTCGGTAACACCCGAAATAATTCCGTCAAAGGATTCGCCCACAAACTGCTCCATGTAGACGGCCTGCATGTACTTTATCGACGAGCGTTCTGCGTCGGCTGCATTTTGCTCCCTAAGCGAACTATGCTGGCAGAGCTCCTCAAGGGCCTCGGCCTTGGGCGCCGGTTTGCCGTCGAGGCAGTCCTGAAGGAGGCGGTGCACCAGCATGTCGGGGTATCGGCGAATCGGAGAAGTAAAATGGGTATAGTCGTCAAAGGCAAGGCCGTAGTGACCCACATTGGCCGTTCCATAAACCGCCTTGGCCATGGTCCGCACGGTAAGCGTTTCAAGCATGTTGGCCTCGGGCGTACCCTTGACCTGACGAAGGAGTTCGTTGATGGATTTGCGCACGTTGCCAGGGCTATCGACCTGCATCTGGTAGCCGAGCGGACGCACAAATTGGCTGAGCGCAATCAACTTCATCGGGTCGGGATGGTCGTGAATGCGGTAAACCATAGTGCGCGGGACCTGCTTGGTTTTTGACCCGGGCTTTTTGCCGCCGGCAAAGACGGCTACCTCGCGGTTGGCGAGCAGCATAAACTCTTCAATGAGCTTGTTGGAGTCTTTGGCCTCTTTGACGTAGGCCCCGATGGGCTGGTTGTTGGCGTCGAGTCGAAACTTTACCTCAGCACGGTCAAAACCAATGGCACCGTCGTCCATTCGCGCAGCGCGGAGGGCCTTGGCCATGCGGTTCATGAGCAAAAGATTTTCGGCCAGAGGGTCGCTGTCTCCCTCTAAAATGGACTGGGCTTCCTCGTAGGCAAACCGGCGGTCGGAATGGATTACCGTGCGGCCAAACCAGCGCTCGTGCACGGCTCCAGACTCGTCCATGGCAAAAATGGCCGAGAAGGTGTATTTATCCTCGTGCGGACGCAGCGAGCAAACTTGGTTTGACAGGATCTCGGGCAGCATGGGTACCACGCGGTCCACCAAATAGACCGAGGTGGCTCGCTCGATGGCCTCAGCCTCTAGCTTGCTTCCGGGCCGCACGTAGTGGGTAACGTCGGCAATATGCACGCCCACTTCCCATAGTCCGTCTTGAAGCGGACGGATGCTCAAGGCATCGTCAAAGTCTTTGGCGTCGACCGGGTCAATCGTGAAGGTCAGGGTGCCCCTAAGGTCCCTGCGTCGGGCAATTTCAAGCGGATCCAGGGCCAGTGGAATTTGTGCCGCCTCGGCCTGAACCTCGGCCGGAAAGACCCAGGGAAGACCAAATTCTTCCATGATGGCGTGAATTTCGGTTTCGTGCTCGCCCCGATCGCCCAAGATTTCGACCACCTTACCGCGCGGAGCCCGCTCTGCATCAACCCACTCCATGAGTTCAAGCACCACGAGTTGACCCTCTTTAGCGCCGCCTAGTTCTTTGCTGGAGACAAAAAAGTCTCGGCCCACTTTGCGGGCGTCGGTCAGCACAAAGGCCCCTTGGTTGTGCGACTGCAGCATGCCTACGTAGCGAGTCCGCGATCGGCTGACCACTTCGACGACTTCGCCCTCGAGCTTCTTGCCCGCTTTTTGAGGGTAGACCAAAACCTTTACGCGGTCTCCGCCAAACGCAAGGCCAGTGCTTCCCTGCCGAATGTAAAGGTCGTCCAGGCCTGGTCCGCGCACCACATAGGCGGCTCCGCTCGAAGTGAGTTCAATGATCCCCGTTGCGTAGGCCATGTCCATTTTAAGTCGAAACCCGTTGCCCTCGGCGGTTATCTGCTCGGACCGGTTTAGGAGTTCAAGGGCACTGGCAACCATGGTTTGGCTCCTTTCTTCGGTCAAGCCCGTTTCAAATCCCAAGTCGGCCGCAGTGAATACATGACCCGGTCTTTTTTGAAAAAAGCGCAGCAAGCGGCTGGCCAACGAAACCGCATCTACGGAGCGGTTGATTTTGTTTATTTTGGGTCCTCTTTTGGGCATCCAGGCGGAATTCTTTACTATAATATCTATCGGAGTACCAAAGGTCGTTCAATTTTAAGTGGGTCGTGCAACCTTTGTGTTAACGGTGGCATCTTTAGTACGGATTCCGCCCCAAACTAGTGGAAGCATGGTACGTACACATCGAGGGCGCGCTTAAGGGCCGTCTTGACGCGCAACGCGGACTCTATGAGGCGCTTGCGCCACGTGTACTCTATACCTGCCGACGCTATTTTACCCAGGAGGCAGAAGCCGAAGACGCAATGATTCGCACGATGACCACCATGTTCCAGCAACTCCCCACGATTCGTGAGGCCAAGGCCCTGCCGGCCTGGCTGCGCCGCACGGCCGTGAACGAGTGCCTCATGGAGCTTCGCCGCCGCAAGGTGGAGTGGGTTGGCGCGGACGCCTTGCCCGATTCGGGTTCTTCGGCCACCGATTCGCTGCACGACCGCGAGGCGCTCATGGAGCTCTTGCGCCAGTTGCCCGACGGATACCGCACCGTGTTCAATTTATACGCCCTCGAGGGCTACAGCCATGCCGAGATTGCCGAGCAGCTCGGAATCTCCGAGGCCACCAGCAAGTCCCAGTTGAGCCGCGCCCGCCAGTGGCTGCAGCGCCGACTCGGTAATTTTGATCTGCAATGAGTTCACAGGACGTCGATAAGTTGTTTCGCGATGCCCTCGACCAGGGTCAAGCTACTCCGCGCCCCGAGGCCTGGGCCCGCGTCGGCAAAGGCTTGCCCAAGGCTCAGCCCAAGCGCCGCACCTTGTGGTGGCCCTATGCGGCAGCCGCTTCGGTCGCTATTGCCGCGGTGAGCACTTGGTGGATTCAGGCTCCGCGGCCGGAGGCCGCAAGCAGCCAGTTGCTAGTTACTAGTAGTGAGCAACCAGCAACCAGCAACCAGCAGCAAGTAACCAGCAACCAGCAACCAGCAGCAAGCTACCAGCAACCATCAGCCAGCAGCAAGCAACCAGCTAGCAGCAGCCAGCAACCAGCAGCCAGCATCCTGATGCGGATGGATCGTTTTGACCTGGCTTTTTTGCCCCGCATGGAGGCAGAGTCCTTCGAAGAGCTCGTTCCCCTGCTGGACCGACAGGTCGTGGTTGCCGTTCAGGCTCCGTCACCGGAGGTTCCGCCCCCCCGATACCTGCAGTTGGCCGCCAACGTGCAAAACGTTTGGAGCGGCGTAAGACAATACCGCGAGGCCGAGGTGCCCGCAAACGTTTCCGTTGAAGTGCACTTGCCAGCGCCCGTGCTTCAGCGAATCAACCAAACCAAAATGCTGGCTTCAAACCTCAATCAATCCCTCAATCAATCATGGTCAACACTATATTCAAGGCGTTCACGTTAAGCGCCGTACTCGCCCTTTCGGGCACAGAACTTTGGGCCCAGGACGCGCCGCCGGCGATGCCGCAGGCTCCGACCGAAGCCCCTACCGCCGACACCAACGCGACCCGTGCTGAGCGCATGAGCGCTGAAATCGCCGCGGCAATAACCGAATACAGCAGAGACATGGCTGCGCTCCAGAAGCAGATCGCAGATAAGGACATCTCAAAAGAAGATGCCGAACGCCGCCGCAAGGAGCTGTCGAAGCGCCTCGAAGACCGCCTCGAGGCCATTGAAGAAATGGCTGAGGCCTGGGCCGACAACCTCGAGGAGTCTATTGAGAACCTGGAACTTAACTTGGGCGAAGATCTGACCCTTAACATCAAGCCGTCGGAGCCCAAAAAGAAGAAGTTTAAAAAGAAGATTGATGGGTTGGTCATGCTTATCGGCACTAACCAGCTTGTGGGAGCACCAATTGGTAGTAATTCCAACGATGTCTATTCGGGTAGCTGGAGCCCCGAGGGCGCCATTGCATCCACATTTGGACTCTACTTCACGAACCAAGGCCGCTTGGGTCGCAGCCCTTTGTGGGCTCGTTCCGGGTGGGGATTTACCGCCTATACCTACGATTTTGGCCAGAATCTGCTGCAGTTTGATCCGCCAACCGGTGGATCTTATGAGCTGGTTCCGTCCAATGTGGATCTCCGCCGTTCCAACCTTTCGATGACCTATTTCGAGCTTCCCTTGTCGCTGGTGATTAACCCATCGCGCCGTGGCAATGGCCTTAGCCTTTCGGCCGGAGGCTTCACTGGAATTCGCCTCGGCGGAACCCGTCAGATTGTCTATCGCTCAGAGGGAATGGGCCGCGTTACCCAGAATACCAATGGCAATTTTTACGGCAGCCTATTTAGCTATGGGTTTCAGGCCGAACTGGGATACCGACGGTACACGGTCGGGTTGCGCCAGAATTTGAATAAGCCCTTCAATGAGGCCACTCTCCCGGCAAATATCTCTGCGGATTCCCAGCCGAATTTCTACAACGCATCCGCCTTCGCTACGGTGCGTCTCTTTTAGGTCCTAGGTTAAGGCAGGCCTAAAAAAAGAAACCCCGGGCTCGAGCCCGGGGTTTTTTATTCGCAGTGAAGCAAAGCCTACATCACGCCCTGGTCGAGCATGGCGTCGGCTACCTTCACGAATCCGGCGAGGTTGGCACCCTTGACGTAGTCAATAGTTCCGTCTTCGCGCGCACCGTACTTCACGCAGGAAGCGTGGATGCTCTTCATGATTCCATGCAAGCGCTGGTCTACCTCTTCGCGGCTCCAAGAGAGGCGCAGTGAGTTTTGGCTCATTTCGAGACCAGAGGTAGAAACACCGCCAGCATTTGCCGCCTTGCCGGGGCTAAACAAGATGCGCTTTGCCGAGAAGGCCTCAACGGCTTCGGGGGTGCAGGGCATGTTGGCGCCTTCGGCCACTGCCTTCACGCCGTTGGCGATCAGGGCCTTGGCGTCGTCACCATGGAGTTCATTTTGCGTTGCGCAAGGCATGGCGATGTCGCAGGCAACAGTCCAGGGAGTCTTGCCGGCCACAAAAGATGCAGAAGGATACTTCTTGAGGTAGTCGCTGATGCGGCCGCGCTCCACGTTTTTGATGTGCATCACGTGGGCCAACTTCTCGGCGTTGATTCCGTCGTTATCGAGGATGTAGCCCGAAGAGTCGGACAGGGTCAGCACCCTAGCACCAAGCTCCGTCGCCTTTTCGGCGGCGTACTGGGCCACGTTACCTGAACCGGAGATCACGACTTTTTTGCCCTTGAAGCCGTCGCTTTTGGTGGCGAGCATTTCTTGCGCAAAGTAAACGGTACCGTAGCCGGTTGCCTCAGGGCGAATCAGCGAACCGCCCCAGTTCAGGCCCTTGCCGGTCAATACGCCGGTGAATTCGTTGCGGATGCGCTTGTACTGACCAAACATGTAGCCGATCTCGCGTCCGCCCACACCAATGTCACCAGCAGGAACGTCCGTGTCGGCACCAATGTGGCGCGAAAGCTCCGTCATAAAGGCCTGGCAAAAACGCATTACCTCGTTGTCGGACTTGCCCTTGGGATCAAAGTCCGAACCGCCCTTACCGCCGCCCATGGGCAGGGTCGTGAGCGAGTTTTTGAAAATTTGTTCAAAGCCGAGGAACTTCAAAACCGACAGGTTTACCGTTGGGTGAAAGCGGAGTCCGCCCTTATAGGGCCCAATGGCGCTGTTGAATTCTACCCGGTAGCCGCGGTTTACGTGCACGTTGCCGGCGTCGTCGGTCCACGAAACGCGGAACATAATGGTGCGCTCCGGCTCGGTGATGCGCTCGAGAATTCGCGCTTTTTTGTATTTCGGATTCTCCTCGATGAAGGGAATGACGGATTCGGCTACCTCGTGAACGGCTTGAATAAACTCAGGCTCAGCACCGTTACGGGCTTTTGCCCAATCCATAAATTCTGAAATTGCTGCTTGATACTTAGGATTCATAAAAGGGGTTGTTAATTCGGCAAAGGTATAGCCGAAATTTGGGTCATGATTGAAGATCCAAACCCACAGCGCACTCCCTTATCTGACCTAGGAGAATTTGGTTTAATTGAGCGATTAACCGCCGATATTGTGCACGTTCAGCCCTCGACCCTCGTGGGGGTGGGCGACGACGCGGCCGTTCTTAGGCCTGAGAAAGGCCAAGACCTGCTCTTGAGTACCGACATGCTCATCGAAGGGGTTCATTTTGACCTGTCTTATGTGCCAATGAAGCACCTGGGATACAAGGCCGCGGTGGTGAACTTCAGCGACATCTATGCCATGGGCGGACGACCTACCCAGCTCACCGTTTCTATGGCAGTGAGCAACCGCTTCCCGGTTGAGGCCCTGGACGAGATCTTTGGCGGCTTGCGCCAGGCCTGCCTGGCCTACGGGGTTGACCTCGTGGGCGGAGACACCACGTCGAACCCGAGCGGAATCGCGCTGTCGCTCACGGTCTTGGGCCAAGTAAATAAGGGTGAGGCCGTTATGCGCAGCGGCGCCAAGGCCACCGACCTCATCGTCGTCTCGGGCGACTTGGGCGGGGCCTACATGGGCCTTCAGGTGCTCGAGCGCGAGAAGGCGACCTACCTGGCCAATCCCAACCTGCAGCCCGACCTAAGCGACTACCAATACCCCATTGAGCGGCAGCTCAAGCCGGAGGCGCGCAAGGACATCATTGCCCTTCTGGGCGAACTAGGAGTCAAGCCGACCAGCATGATGGACATCAGCGACGGCCTATCGAGCGAGCTTCGCCACCTCACCAAGGCCAGCGGCCTGGGATGCGTCGTTTTTGAAGACAAACTCCCCATCGATCCGGTGGTGTTGCGCACCTGCGAAGAATTTGGAATCCATCCCGTCACGGCAATGATGAACGGCGGTGAGGACTATGAACTCGTCTTCACCGTGGCCCTAGAGGACTACGATAAAATCAAAGCAAATCCAAGCATCACCCCGGTAGGTCATATGACGGCCTCCTCTGGGGCTTACCTGGTCAACAAGAGCGGCGCCCACGTGGAGCTCTCTGCCCAAGGCTGGAAGGCGTTCAGCGTTTAACCATAACCTAGGTCACAAAAAAAAGCCCGAGGCGCGAGCCCCGGGCTTTTTCATTGGAATATCACGTTTACTTGATGAACGTCACCTCTTGCGTGAAGGTCTGTGAACCAAGGTCTGGATCGACAATGGTCTGGACGCTCCGCAGACGCAGGCTGGTTTCGAGGAAGCTCAGAATTTCGTAACCGTTCTTTTCACCGTCAGCCGTGATGTAGAGCGAGTCGGGAGTAACGCCACCGCCGTCAACGGCATACCAAGTTCCGTTGATGGTGTCCTGAATTTCAGTTCCGAACGATCCGAGGCCTGGAGCCGTGATCAGACCGCGCACGTCCATGTTCCAGTAGATGGTTTGGGTCTCGTCTTCGTTGATGGCCAAGTCCATATAGTTGTTTGGACGAATCAGCGAATCGGTAATGGTGATCGGTAGCGCGCCAACCGGCGTGATCACGGTGCCCGACAGGCTGAGGTCGCTGAGGTTCCAGGTTCCCGAGAGCTGCTCGTCAAGGGTTCGTTCTTTTTGGCACGAAGCGAGAATAGCGATTGCGCCGGTGGCGATGAGAAGGTTCTTTAGCACAGGTTCTTAGAGTTAGAATGGGATTGGTAGTCAAGGGCACAGAGCCCCCGCGAACTATGAAATTAGGCTTGCTTTAAGGTACTCGCGGTTCATGCGGGCAATGTTTTCGATCGAAATACCCTTGGGGCACTCCACCTCACAGGCTCCGGTATTGGTGCAGTTTCCGAAGCCCTCAAGGTCCATTTGGTTAACCATGTTGCGCACGCGGTCTGCCGCCTCAACTTGCCCTTGGGGTAGTAGTGCGAATTGGCTCACCTTCGCGCTCACAAAGAGCATGGCAGATGCGTTTTTGCAGGTGGCGACGCAGGCTCCGCAACCGATGCAAGTGGCGGCATCAAAGGCAGCGTCGGCGTCGTGCTTCTCGATGGGTGTAGCGTTGGCGTCGGGCAGGTTGCCCATGGTATTCACCGAAATGAATCCGCCGGCTTGAATAACTCGGTCAAAGGCACTGCGGTCCACCATCAGGTCGCGCACCACCGGGAAGGCCTTGGCCCTCCATGGCTCAACCGTAATGGTGTCGCCGTCTTTGAACTTGCGCATGTGAAGCTGGCAGGTGGTCACCCCGCGGTCTGGACCGTGGGCCTCGCCGTTGATGAACATGGAGCACATTCCGCAAATTCCCTCGCGGCAGTCGTGGTCAAAAACTACGGACTCGGTGCCCTGCGAAATGAGCTGCTCGTTGAGCACGTCCATCATTTCTAAAAAAGACATGTCGGGCGAAATATCGCGGACTTGGTAGGTGGCAAAGGAGCCAGTTTCTTTGGCGTTTTTTTGGCGCCAAACTTTGAGCGTGAGGTTCATTACTTGTAGGAGCGGGTTACGAGTTTAATGTTATCAAAGACCAGTTCTTCTTTGTGAAGGGTCGCTTTGCCGGGATCGCCGTCGGTGAATTCCCAGGCAGAGACAAAGGCAAATTCCTCGTCCCTGCGCAGGGCTTCGCCCTCTTCAGTCTGGTGTTCTTCGCGAAAGTGGCCGCCGCAGGACTCCTCGCGGGCGAGGGCGTCAAGGGCCATGAGTTCACCAAGTTCCAAGAAGTCGGCCACGCGGTTTGCCTTATCGAGCTCGGGATTCATTTCAAACATACCACCGAGTACTTTGACGTCGCGGTAGAATTCTTCGCGCAGTGCACGAATTTCTGCAATGGCTTTCTTGAGGCCCTTCTCAGAGCGAGCCATTCCGATGTTGTCCCAGACGATGCGCCCAAGGCGTCGGTGGAATACTTCAACCGGAACACTGCCCTTGGAGTTCAAGAAGCCTTCCAAGCGGGCGCGCGAGGCTGCTTCTGCTTCGGCAAACTCGGGCAGGTCGGTCGGTATAGGCCCGGTGCTAATGTCGTCGGCCAAGAAGGTTCCGACCGTGTAAGGCAGCACAAAGTAGCCGTCGGCCAATCCCTGCATGAGTGCGGACGCGCCGAGGCGGTTGGCTCCATGGTCAGAGAAGTTCGCTTCGCCCGCGACAAACAGCCCAGGAACGGTCGACATAAGGTTGTAGTCCACCCAAAGTCCGCCCATGGTGTAGTGCACCGCAGGGTAAATTTTCATCGGGGTCGAGTAGGGATTCTCGTCGGTAATCTTCTCGTACATCTGAAAGAGGTTGCCGTACTTCGACTCCACTACTTTCGTGCCTAAGGCAACAATTTCAGACTCCGTAGCATGGTGCATGCCCTTGAGGTTGGCCTGCTCTTGCCCATAGCGGACGATGGCTGCCGCGAAGTCAAGGTAGACGGCTTCTCCGGTTTTGTTGACTCCGTAGCCGGCATCGCAGCGCTCCTTTGCGGCCCGTGATGCCACGTCGCGAGGCACCAAATTGCCAAAGGCAGGGTAGCGGCGCTCGAGGTAGTAGTCGCGCTGTTCTTCGCTTAAATCAATGGCCTTTAGTCGGCCTTCTCGAATTGCTTTCGCGTCTTCGAGGCTTGCTGGAACCCAAATGCGGCCGTCGTTTCGAAGCGACTCCGACATAAGCGTGAGCTTGGACTGCGTTTCGCCGTTGACGGGAATGCAGGTGGGGTGAATTTGCGTAAAGCAGGGATTGGCAAAGAAGGCGCCCTTCTTGTGAGCCTTCCAGGCAGCCGTTACGTTGGATCCCATGGCGTTGGTGCTCAAGTAGAACACGTTGCCATAGCCTCCCGAGGCGACGATTACCGCGTGGGCGCTGTGGCGCTCGAGTTCTCCCGTCACGAGGTTGCGGGCAATGATTCCGCGTGCTTTGCCCTTGACCACTACGAGGTCCACCATTTCGTGGCGGGCGTACATCTTAACGCGGCCCTTGGCAACCTGGCGTTCTAGGGCAGAATAGGCTCCAAGCAGCAGCTGCTGGCCGGTCTGGCCTTTGGCGTAGAAGGTGCGGCTTACCTGCACCCCGCCAAAAGAGCGGTTGTCGAGCAATCCGCCGTAGTCTCGGGCGAAGGGAACCCCTTGGGCCACGCACTGGTCAATAATGCTGGTTGAAACTTCGGCCAGTCGGTGCACGTTGGCTTCGCGGCTGCGGTAGTCTCCGCCCTTAATGGTATCGTAGAACAAACGAAACACGGAGTCTCCGTCGTTCTGGTAGTTTTTGGCGGCGTTGATTCCGCCCTGAGCAGCAATGGAGTGCGCTCGCCGCGGGGAATCCTGAAAGCAGAATGCCTTGACGTTGTAGCCCAGTTCGGCAAGCGATGCCGCCGCAGACGATCCGGCTAGGCCTGTGCCTACCACTATCACGTCGATTCGGCGCTTATTGGCAGGGCTCACAAGGGGAATCGTGCCCTTGTGCTTGGTCCATTTCTCGGCAACGGGCCCCTCGGGAATCCGCGAATTAAGTTTGCTTGACATGCTCTTAGGGTACTTAAATATTGGGCGAAATCAGAACATACAGGGGGATCATGGCAAAGGCCCCACAGAGGACCACCGCCAAGGTGCGCCCTACAATTTGCACCACAGGAGTATAGGTTGGGTGCGTCCATCCCATGGTCTGAAACGCGGACTCTACTCCGTGCCAAAGGTGAAAGCCCAACGAAACCATGGCGACCACATAAAAAGCGCTGTACCAAACTTGGTCAAAAGCCGCTACCGTAATGCCAAACAAATCCTTGTTGCCCATGGCATCCAGGGGGAGGCTGCCAAAGTGCATTTCAAACCAAAAGCTCTTCATGTGAACCAAAAGGAAGAGGAGGGTGAAGATTCCCAGCAAGGCCATGTTGCGCGATGCCCAACCGGAATTAGCCGAGCCACGGAATTCGCCATAGCCCACTGGACGCGCGGCCATATTTTGGCGCGCCAGGACGATGCCGTCAACCGCATGCAATAGAATGGAAGCGTACAAAAGGTAGCTAACTATCTTAATGGGCGGAAAGCTTGTCATGAAAGCAGCATAGGCGTTAAAATCTTCTGCAGTCCCAAGCACGATGGTGAGGTTGCCGATCAGGTGAACCACAAGAAATGTAATTAAAAAGAGGCCAGTCAAGGCCATCCAGTACTTGCGGGCCAATGAAGACCCAAATAGTCCGCGTTTAGAGGTCATAAGAAAGCTTTATTAGTAGCGTAAAGGTAGGAGTCAAACGCCTTCAAGCCTATGATTAACACGTCAAGACGTACCTTCGTTCGCATGCGCTATCAACCTCTTAAAGCAGATCTCTTTGCTCGTCATCGGACCCGCTTCACGGCCAGTCTAAAGCCGAATTCCGTCGCATTTTTTAACTCCAGCGACATTTACCCCACTTCGGCCGACGGCAGCTTCCCCTTCAAGCAGGCCACCGACATCCTCTGGTTGAGCGGGGTGGATCAAGAGGAATCCATTCTCGTACTCTTTCCGGATGCGCCCAAGCCCGAGCAGCGCGAGATGCTTTTTTTGGTAGAAACCAACGACCTCATCGCCCGCTGGGAGGGTGCCAAGCTCTCCAAAGACGAGGCGCGTTCCTTGAGCGGAATCCAAAGTATTCACTGGCTGAGCGACTTTGATCGCATCCTGCGCGAGGTTATGGCTCATGCCCAGCATGCCTACCTGCTTAGCCACGAACACATTCGCCGCAACAACCCCGTAGAAACCCGCGAGGACCGCTTTGGAGCCGACCTTCGCCGCAGATTCCCCAACCAAGAATACGAGCGATCTGCGCCCGCACTCATGGCCCTGCGCGCCGTCAAGGACCCTGAAGAAGTCGAAATCATGCAGGTGGCTGCCGACATCACCGCCGCCGGCTACGACCGCGTGCTGCGCTTCCTCAAGCCCGGCGTTTGGGAGTACGAGCTCGAGGCAGAATTCCTCCACGAGTTTGTGCGCCGCCGCTCGCACGGCTTTGCCTACACGCCCAGTATCGGGTCGGGCTCGAACGCCTGCGTGCTGCACTACATCACCAACGACGCCCAGGTGCACGACGGCGACGTGGTGCTCTTTGACGTCGGAGCCGTCTACGGCAACTACGCCTGCGACGTGACGCGCTGTTTTCCCGCCAACGGACGCTTTAGCCCCCGCCAGCGCCAAGTTTATGAGGCGGTGCTCCGCGTGGAGAAGGCCGCAATCAATCTTTTGAAGCCCGGAGTGCGCCTGCCCGACTACCACGTTCAAGTGGGCGAGCTGATGACCGAAGAGCTCATCGGCCTCGGACTCATCACCCGC
>JBEEMM010000020.1:0-15964 GCA_041192685.1 Bacteroidota bacterium
GGCATCCTCGGGCAGCCTGACGCATCACCCGTGGCGACTTGCCCTCGGCCCAGCGGCTTTGGTTGCCCTTGGCGTCGTTGAAAAAAAACAAGAAGTCTTGACCGTCACGGGCCAGTTCAAATCCCAAGAACCTGCCGCCATCGTTCACGGAATACTGAAACTTCGGCAGCACGACCACCTTCTCGATCTGGCCTTGAGCATCGACCAGCATAGCCCAAATGTTGTCGTAGTAGTAGTAGTACGTGGTTGTGGTGACTCCTCGGTTGGTCGTGGTGACGACCCTGACGTCCATGTCTTCCATTACCACAAGGCTGCCGCCTCCCAGGCGCGGAACGGACTCTCGAAAACGAAACTCCTCGTTGGCAACGCCCCGTCTTCGGGCCTGAGCCATCCCGTCGCGAATTCCTGAATTGATTAGTTCAAAATCGCGCAGGCTCTCAAAGTCAGCACTGCTTGCTTGAAGGGTTTTTTGATCGAGGCTGAGGTAGAACATGCCCGTAGTCGTTCCATAGCGCAGGTCGGAATACATCCCTGTAATGTTGACCTTCCCGGGGATTTGATCGGCCTCGACCGAAACCCCTCCGACTATAAACTTGCCGGTCAATCCCAAATCCACCTCTTGAAAAAGCTCGTCGTCGCTGTCTGCATGAAGTATGAGGAACTCGCGGTTGGGTTGGGCGAATCCTCGCAGGTCGCCCCGGTTGCGGTCGGCTCGGCGCACCGCAAGCACGTAGACGTCGCCGTTGATGGCATAGTCTACATCCACGAAGTCAATGTCTCTCTTGGAATAGTCGATCCGCACCCTTTGCGATCCTAGCTCCTCGCCCTCGCGGTCGAAGCGATGAACCGAAACCTGAACCTCCTCGCGCAAACCCACATCGGGAAAGCTTACCAGGGCAAAACCCCTCTGGGAGGCATCCCAGGCAACCGAGAAGTTGCCTTCTCTTAAGCGCATGGCCGGCACCTGCAGGAGTTCCTTTAAATCAGAGATGTCGCCGTTTGCGTTGATGGTGCGCAGCAGCACGTAGCGCTTGTCCTTAGTCCGGGAGTAGGCGCTGTAGTACACGTAGCTGGTTCCCTCGACCGTAATCATTCTGCGAAACACTACCGGGAGTCCTTGGTAGTCTTCGGGGATTTCTTCAAGCTGCCAGAGTTGGGACATGCTCTCGCGGTCGTAGCGGGCAAAAAAATTCTTGGGTTTACTGAAAAAACCTCCCGAAATGCTCCCGTAGGTGGTGAAGCTCGTGGAGTCCAAGGCGCTCACATAGTCCAACTGAATTTCTCGATTGGGGTATTGCCTGCTCCACCTGAGTTCATAAGCCTCAGGATCAGCACTCTGGCCTAAAACCCAAAAAGGGACCGCAAGGGCCGCAAAGAGGTAATTCGTCTTCATAGTTCAAAGGTACTTCAAGTACCGTGGCAAGAATTTTGCCGAACAAAGCGCAGTTAACTTTATACCATGAAAAATTACCTCCTTCTGTCTTCTGCCCTGCTCGCTCTCGCGCTCGAAACTACGGCCCAGGTCACGGTGAAGCGCTACACTCCCGACGGACAAACCAGCGAAACCAGCCAAACGAGGTCCAGCAGCCGCCAGCGCGTGGAGCGCTACCCGACGGCGCTCAAGTACAACATTGGATCCTTTTTTGCCGGCCACTATCCCATTTATATAGAGCAGCGGTTAAGTCCTTACTTCACCGCAGAGGTGGGCTTAGGCCTGACGCTCAACAACAGCGGCGATGCATTCCTTTCGGACATACTCTACCCTGACAATAATTTCTATAGTTCGTCCTCCAAAGTGAGGTTGGGTGGGAGCCAAATGCTGAATATTAAGATTTTCCCTTCGGGCGATGCCTACAACGACGCCTTGTATTTCGGATTTTTTCTGCAAAACAAAGAGCACAACCGCAAGTTTGCAGGCAGCAACCAAGACTTCGTAAGCTTCAAGCGCACTTTTGACCAGGGCCTGATGCTGGGATACCAGATACGGTCGAGCAAGCAAGTCATGGTAGACCTGAGCATTGGGGTATCCAACCGTTATGTAAACTTCCCAAGGGTACTTAAGAAAACCATTGACCCCGGCACGGGCAACCCCGAGGTCTCCTTTGACCTGAGTCCCGAAGAAAACAGGTACCAAACCATTGGCATCGTTGGGGCACTGAAAATAGCCTACCTCATTAAGGAAAGGCGCTAAAATCCGCTTAATTCTTAAAGGAACAAAACGGCATCGCCGTAGCTCAAGAATCGGTAGTTTTCTTTAATGGCCGTATTGTAGACCTCCATGGTGAGCTCGTGGCCTGCAAAAGCAGCCGTAAGCATAAGCATGGTCGATTGGGGTGCGTGAAAATTAGTGATTAGGCTGTTGGCCACGCTAAACTTGTAGGGAGGGAAGATGAATTTTGAGGTCCATCCGTTGCCCGATTTAATTCGGTTGTCGGTGATTCCGGCAGATTCCAAAGAGCGAATTACACTGGTTCCGACCGCGCAAACCTTGCGCTTCTCGCCCTTGGCCCGGTTAACCCGCTCGGCCGTTTCGGGGTAAAGCCAGTACTGCTCCGACTCCATTTTGTGCTTGCTCAGGTCTTCTACCTCCACCTGGCGAAAGGTTCCGAGGCCCACGTGCATGGTCATTTCTACCGTGTCGATGCCCTTAATTTCAAGCTTCTTCATCAGGTTCTTGCTAAAGTGCAGCGAGGCAACCGGCGCAGCCACTGCGCCCTCAACCTTGGCAAAAATGCTCTGGTATCGGTTCTCGTCCTCGGCCTCAAGGGGGCGGGTTATGTACTTGGGCAAAGGGGTCTCGCCCATTTGGTTCAGCTTGAGGCGGAATTCCTCATAGCTCCCGTCAAAGAGGAAGCGCAGGGTGCGTCCGCGCGAAGTCGTATTGTCGATTACTTCGGCAACAAGGCTGTCGTCTTCGCCAAAATAAAGCTTGTTCCCAATGCGGATTTTGCGAGCGGGGTCTACGAGAACGTCCCAAAGACGGCTCTCAGAATTGAGTTCGCGCAGCAAGAATACTTCGATTAAAGCGCCGGTCTTCTCTTTGTTTCCCCACATTCTTGCGGGGAAAACTTTGGTATTGTTGATAACCAGGAGGTCGCTGGGCTCAAAGAAATTGGCTAAATCCCTAAAGTGTTGATGCTCAATGGTTCCCGTTTCGCGGGTAACGACCATTAGGCGAGCGTCGTCGCGAAAGTCAACGGGATGCTGTGCGATGTGCGACTCGGGCAGTTCAAAGCCAAAGTGAGAGAGCTTCATTTTCATAGGGCGCAAAGGTACCCTTTTATAGTAGGCCTTGTCAAGTGTGAACCATGAGCAGAATATTTTGGTTAACTATGCATGATGGGAACAGATTTAGAACGCGTACTTCTCAAGCGCAGCGCAGCCGACAGCGAATTGTGGAACCAGTGGCTGCAAAGCGATGAGGACCAACGGAGCAAACTTGAGCAAGCCTTTGAGCCGGCCGGAAGCCTCCCCTTGGAGGCAATGAGCAGCGACCGCATCGTGCACGAGGATCGCCTCAGGGATCTATGCATCGACTACCGACTGCGGTTTTTGGACGCCGAGCACTTTAGCAACCGAATTCCCTATGAAGCCGTCGCAGCGATGGAACAGCTCGACAAAGCAGCCGGCCAAAGGCTCAACGGCTATAAAATTGTTGCTCCAGCCTCCATGTTTCGCCTGACCTACCAAGACAAGGACCCCATGCTTATGCTGCAGATCGGCGGTGGATACTACTACTTGGTGCACAAATGGGGCGGCGAGGTTAGCCCAATGCGCCGCATGGTAATGTATCCGCTTCGCTCCTTCGTGGCGATGCTCAAAACGATTTTTGGCCTTTGTGCCTTGGTTGCCCTTTTGGTACCGGACTCTATTTTGGGAGCTCAGCCGGGCCTAGTGCGAATTATTTTCTTCTTTTACCTGCTTTTTGCAAGCTCCGCCATGACGGCGCTTTATGGATTTTCGCGAGCCAAAAACTTTAGCGAAAACCTCTGGAGTTCGCGCTACGACGACTGAATTTCAGCGAGTACTGCGTCCATTGAGACCATGGCTACAAAGGGAGCCACCTCCGTGCGATGCAGGGATTTAAGGTAGGCTCCGCAGCCAAGTTCCTGGCCGAGGTCGTGGGCCAGAGAGCGTATGTAGGTTCCCTTGCCGCAGCGCACCAGGGCCTCCCAAGTTTGATGGTCAATGCTTCGAAGCTCCAAAGAGTCAATCTCCACGGGGCGAGCCTCTAGCTGCACGGCCTTGCCACTGCGCGCAAGGTTGTAGGCGCGCTGGCCGTCGACCTTTAAGGCGCTGTAAATGGGCGGAACCTGCATTACCAGGCCGGTAAACTTAGCCTGAAGTCGGGCTGCTAGATCTGCACTGAGCTCGGGAACGGGAACCTCACTGGGATGCTCTGGGGTTTCGGAATCGTAGCTGTCGGTCTGCGAGCCAAGGCGGATGGTGGCCAAGTAGGCCTTGCGGCCCGCCATGACCGACTCAATATCTTTGGTTTTGCGGCCTACTGCCAGAACGAGCATGCCGGTGGCAAGCGGGTCCAGGGTACCTGCATGACCAATTTTTATGCGAGTTCCGTAGCGTCGTTTTAGTGCGTTGCGCACCTTAGCGACCACGTCAAAGGAGGTCCAGCCCAGGGGCTTGTCGACGGCAATCCAAAAACCTGCCCTTGCCCCCTCTAGGTCGGGCAGAGGGTCTAGGCCAGAATCACCCACAGGCTGGATCCGACACCGACGACCATGCAGTAGTAGGCAAAGTACTTCAGTTTTGCCTTTTTAACGAGCTGAATCATCGCGCGGCAGGCCCAAATTCCGGTTGCGAATGCGGCGACAAATCCGAGCATTAAGGGAGTGAGCGAGGAGGTCGCTGCCTCTGGGTTTGCCGCCAGGCTAAGCACGTCGAGCAGCAGCTTACCCATGATTAGGGGCACTACCATCAAAAACGAAAAACGGGCGGCATGCTCGCGGTCAATGCCCAAGAGTACTGCGGTACTGATGGTGGCTCCGCTGCGTGAAATCCCGGGGAGAATGGCAATGGCCTGGGCAATTCCAATGGCCGCTGCGTCAGAGAGCGAAACTTTTTTATGGGTCTTCTTGGCCTTGTCGGCCAGCAGCAGCAGAAGACCGGTAATGACGAGCATGCTGCCAACCAGCAGGGTTGAGTCTTCAAAAATCGATTCAATGGCGTCCATAAAAAGGAGACCAATTAATGCCGCTGGAACCATGGACAGCAGAATAGCGCCTGCAAATTGGCGGTCGTCTTCGCGACCCTTGATGATGCCCTGAAGCACAGACACGATGTCTTTATAGAAGACCACCACGGTGGCAAGCGCCGTGGCGACGTGCACCGTGACGGTAAAGAGCAGGCCGCTGGCGCCCGAGCTTTCAATGCCCAATATGGCCTTGCCCAGCTCGAGGTGTCCCGACGAACTTACCGGCAGGAACTCCGTAAGCCCCTGAAGGATTCCCAGCAGAATAGCGCTTAACCAATCCATGGATTACTGGACTTTGGGTTTGTGCATGATGGCCCAAACCTCGAGGGAGAGTCCTAACACTATTAGAAAGGGGGCCACGATGATGCGGCGCGCACTAAAGAGCTCCGGGTTGTACACGTTGGGGTCCTCAGAACCGCCTCCGGTCATTAGGGCTAAGCCAAGAACAATCAAGGCAATGCCGGCAATCATGATTGCGTAGTTTTTGCGCTCAAAAAGGAATGTAGTCTTCATTTAGTCGTAAAGTTGGTGGGTTTTAAGGGCAAGGTAGCGGCGAACAGCCAGTGCCGTTGATGCCGTAGTCAGGGTGATTCCAATGAGAATTTGGGCTGCAGCCAATGCAAACCAAAGCGACCAGGTAAGGCTAAGGGCCAGGCGAGGCCACTGGGAAACGACCAGTGAGAAGGTCAGGGCGAGCAGCAGGGCTGCGAGCAGTCCGCCAAGGGCACCGAGTATAAGGCCCTCTCGCAGAAAGGGTTTGTGAATGAAGCTTTTGGTCGCACCGACCAACTGCATGGTTTTGAGGGTAAAGCGTCGGGCATAAATTGCCAGTCTAAGGGCATTATTGATGAGCATTAGGCTAACCAAAAGCAGGAGCAGCACGGCTGCGAGCATTGCCTTATTGATTTTGCCGACGTTTTGGTGAATTACCGACACGAGGTCTCGGTCGTAGGCCATGTTGTCAACGATTGCGGACTTTGCAAAGCGCTCCTGCAGGGTGGCGAGCTGGTCGGGACTCACAAAGTCGGCCTTGAGCTTGATGTCGATGGCGTCGCTGAGCGGATTGAATCCCAAAAAATCGACGAAGTCTTCGCCGAGGTCCTTCTGGAATTGCTCGGCTGCCTGGTCTTTGCCGACAAATTTTAGGCTGCGAATTTCGGTCTCGTCGGACCATTCCTTGATGAATGCGTCGGCTCGTTCCTGCGAGGTTCCGGGCTTTAGAAAGAGGGTGAACGTGAAGTTTTCTTTTAAATCGTCGGTTAAAACCTGCGATTGGTAGGCCAGGGTGGCCATAATTCCGGTTAAAAAGAGAACTAGGCCGATGCTGAGCACCACGCCGCCGTGAGAAAAGCGCAGTCGGCGCTTGTTGAAGGCTTCTTCACCTTGAGCTTTAGCCATGCCGCAAATCTACGCGAAATCGGAGGCACGGGGCTACTTTTGCATCGATGGAATACCGACCAACCGAATGGGATGCCCGCGCTCAGCAGTTATGGCGCGATTTAGCGGTGTACCGCGCAGATTTTCCGTCGGATCGGGAGCCTTTTTATGTGCTCGATATGTTCCCCTACCCCTCGGGGGCGGGCCTTCATGTGGGGCATCCCCTGGGCTACATTGCTTCTGATATTGTGGGGCGTTTTATGCGCCACAAGGGTTTTAATGTGCTGCATCCCATGGGCTTTGATGCTTTTGGCCTGCCTGCCGAGCAGTATGCGATTCAGACCGGGCAGCATCCTGCCGCTACGACAGAGGCCAATATTCTGCGCTACCGCGAGCAGCTGAACCGGCTTGGGCTTGGTTTTGATTGGAGCCGTGAGGTTCAGACCTGCGACGCGGACTACTACCGCTGGACTCAGTGGGTGTTTTTGGAGTTATTTAATGCATGGTTTAATAAGGGAAGCGCGCGCGCGGAGCGGATCGAGACCCTCATGGAGCACTTGTCTGCGCGCGGAACCGAAGGACTCGAGGCAGCATGCCACGGGAAACCCGAGTGCAGCGCCACCGAATGGGCCCAAATGAACGCTGCCGAGCGCGAAGCCCTGCTTCAGCACTTTCGACTGGCCTACCGGAGCGAATCCCTAGTGAATTGGTGCCCTGAGCTGGGCACCGTACTGGCCAACGACGAGGTAGTCAACGGCCTCAGCGAGCGCGGCGGGCACCCCGTGGTGCAGAAGGCCATGCTGCAGTGGTCCATGCGCATCAGTGCCTTTGCCCAGCGACTGCTCGACGGCCTCGACGAGCTCAATTGGAGCGACAGCATCAAAGAAACCCAGCGCCATTGGATCGGTCGAAGCCAGGGTGCGCGAATTGCATTCAAGGTACTCGGTGGCCTTGGCGAAGCAGCTAGCAGCCAGCAGCTAGTTGCAGGCGGAGCGGACGCAGCCCGCGAAGCCGACTTGCTCGAAGTATTCACCACCCGACCCGACACCATTTTTGGCGCCACCTTCATGGTCCTTGCCCCGGAGCACCCCTTGCTCGATCAATGGGCGAGCCCCGGTCAAAAGGACGACGTCGATGCATACCGCGAGCGAGCGGCGCGGCGAAGCGAGCGCGAACGCCAAGCCGACACCAAGAGCGTCAGCGGGGTGTTCACGGGAAGCTATGTGGAGCACCCCTTCACCAAAGAGCCGATTCCGATTTGGACCAGCGACTACGTGCTTCTGGGCTACGGAACCGGCGCGGTAATGGCGGTTCCGGGCCACGACAGCCGCGACCATGCCCTAGCTAAGGCGATGGGCTTGCCCATTGTGCAAGTGGTGGAATCGACCGAGCCCGTCGACGTGCAGCATGAAGCCTTTGAAGCCAAGTCGGGTCGGGCCATTGCCTCCGACTTTTTAAACGGACTTTCGACCCTGGAAGCCATCGATCGCGCCATTGAGGAACTTCAATCGCGCGGACTCGGCACAAGAACCCTGCAGTTTCGGCTGCGCGATGCCGTCTTTGGTCGCCAACGCTATTGGGGTGAGCCCATCCCCATAGCCTACCGAGACGGAGTACCCGAGGGACTGGATGCCGCGGAACTTCCCTTAAGACTGCCGGCGGTCGACAAGTACCTGCCCACTGCAGACGGAGAACCCCCTTTGGCGCGGGCAGAAAATTGGGTTTCGGCCGAGGGCCTGCCCCTAGAAACCACCACTATGCCGGGCTGGGCCGGAAGCTCATGGTACTTCTTGCGCTATATGGATCCGCGCAACGACCGCACTTTAGTAGGCAGGGCCGCCGCGGACTATTGGGGTCAGGTAGACCTCTATGTGGGCGGAAGCGAGCACGCCACCGGCCACCTTCTGTACAGCCGATTCTGGACCCATGCGCTTCACGACCTTGGGCATATCGGCTTTAAGGAGCCCTTTAAACGTTTGGTAAACCAGGGCATGATTCAGGGAATCAGCGCCTTTGTTCACCGCATAGAGGGCAGTAAAACCGTAGTTAGTGCCGAGTTGGCCGGAGGCTACACCACCCAAAAGCTGCACGTCGACGTGAGCCTTGTCAACGAGCGCAACGAGGTTGACCAAGAGGCCCTGAAGGCCTGGATGCCCGACTGGGCTGAGACCCAATTCATTCCGGCCCAAGGCCCCATTAAGGTCGAGCGAGAGGTTGAAAAAATGTCAAAGTCCAAGTACAATGTGGTCAATCCAGACGCATTGGCCGACCAGCACGGCGCCGACGCAGTGCGCCTTTTTGAAATGTTCTTGGGCCCGATTGAGCAAAGCAAGCCCTGGGACACCCAAGGCATGTCGGGGGTGATCAGCTTTCTTAAAAAGTCCGCACGCATGCTGCCCAAGAGGCGGATAGGCAAGGCAAGCGCAGAGGAACTCCGCATCCTGCATCATCTCATTGACAAGCTGCAGCGCGACGTCGAGACTCTGTCGTTCAACACCTCGGTGAGCGCCATGATGATTGCCGTAAACGCCTGGAGTTCATTGCCTGAAATGGCGGAATCCACCCTGCTCGACTTCGCGGTGCTGCTCGAGCCCTTTGCGCCCCATAGCGCAGAAGCAATGTGGGCAGAACTTGGCGCCTCAGGGAGCGTGGTTCTTGCCCCCTACCCGATTCTTTTGCCAGAGTATTTGGTGAAGGATACCGTTTTGTACCCGGTTCAGTTCAATGGAAAAACGCGCTTTCAGCTCGAAATGCCGGCGTCTGCAAGCGCTGCGGAGGTAGAATCTGCCGTGCTTGCCCACGAGCGAACCGCCCACTTTTTAGAGGGGCGGACTCCCAAAAAGATCATTGTAGTACCAGGGCGAATCGCCAACGTGGTGGGCTAGAATCCGCGCAAAAAAATTAGTGGCGTTTAGGACGCTTTTTGGTCGTGTTCGAGGCGGTAGTATGCGTTGGTAACGTAGAGCATAAGTACTCCAAAGGCCACCCCGCAAGTAATAAACAGTTGCGACAAACCAGGCGCGGCCGCAAAGGAAAGCTTGAGCAAAATGGTGGAAATCACGAAGCTCGAGTTGCGAATTATAGTGGGGAAGTCGTCGCTGTACAGCAATGAAAGGAGCAGAATGAGCACGTCGCTCATGATTAAAATCGTGTAGAATTGGTCGAAAAATACCGAGTTTAGGTCAATCACCGCGCCGGTGAGTCCTGGGCTGGTGGTCCACCAATCCCAGAAGCTGGTAAGGGCTAGCCCCACGAGAACCGCAAGCAGCACATAAGACAGCAAATACTTGGCCTGAATAAAACGGCGGATGGGCAGGGCCGAGGTTCCGACCATGGGCTCGTCGGGATAGGTATTGTTGTGTCCCGAGATGCGGTAAAACAAATAAATCAGGGCATAAACCGCAATTACGCAGGCTAAATCCCATACCAGCTCGAGGTTCCCTGCACCGTGGAAGGTTCCCATCTGTAAATCCAAGTGGGTCAAATCCTTAAAAATTCCGCGTATCAGCAGCAAGGCTATGATTTCGTACTGCTTGGCGATGTAGTTGGAGGTCGACCTGCGCAGGTAGTAGACCAGCAAGTAAGCCTCGTAGACCAACAAAACCGAGAATGGCGTGTAGATGGCGTTAATTGGATGCAAAAAGAGAGATCCGCCTGTGATGCTTGGAATCCATGGACTTAGGGCAAAGAGCAGAAGGTGAACCAAAAAACTGAGAATCGCCACATAGAGGGTTATTCTGCCCAGGCCTGAGCGAAACTCTGGACCAAAAAACCATGAAAGTTTGGAGTACATTTTAGCGTTCTAAGTTCATTATTCAAAGCAATTTACAACAAAATGAGCTTGACTTGCCCTGGGGCATGAAGAAGTCTATTCTTGGGCAAGCGAATCCAAAACAGCCTTGCGGGCGGTCATTCCGGGCTCGAACTCCGACCAAAGAGAGCGCGGCAAGGGATCGGCTCGCTGCATCGGCTCGCG
Organism: Bacteroidota bacterium; assembly: GCA_041192685.1. Lineage (GTDB taxonomy): Bacteria > Bacteroidota > Bacteroidia > Flavobacteriales > Schleiferiaceae > TMED14. Next base: position 10,566 of record JBEEMM010000020.1, read on the forward strand.
CAGGGGATCAACCTGGCGGCCGTTCTTCCAGAAGCGGTAGCAAACGTGAGGACCGGTGGCCAAGCCCGTCGACCCCACATAGCCTATGACCTGGCCCTGCTCGACCCTGGCGCCGTTGCGAATCCGCGCAGCAATTCGACTCATGTGCAGGTATTGGGTGGTGTAGGTTCCGCTGTGCTTGATTTTCACATAATTGCCGTTGGCAGATTGGTAGGCTGCGGCAACTACGGTTCCGCTCGCCGTGGCAAGAATTGGAGTGCCCGAGGGAGCCGCATAGTCGGTACCCAAGTGCGCCTTCCAACGTTTTTGCACAGGGTGAAAGCGATTCATGGTGTACCGCGAGGTAATGCGCGCAAATTCGAGGGGAGCCTTGAGGAACATTCGCTTCATGCCCTCGCCTTCTTGGTTGTAGTAGCCCTTGACCGATGCGTCCTTGTTTTGGTATTGAAAGGCATAAAAGGACTTGCCGTTGTGAAAGAATCGGGCTGCCAGAATTTTACCCGTACCCACAAATACGCTGTCGTCGACGTAGGACTCCTCGTAAATAACCTCAAAGCGGTCGCCGACTTGAATTCGAAAGAAGTCAATAGTCCAGGCATAAACTTCGGAAAGCTTCACGGCAACCGCTGGCGAAACGCCCTGCTTCTCCAGCGTGGCATAGAGGGACCCTTCGATTTTTCCGCCAACTATGCGCTCTTTGGTGACCTTGGGACGCTCCACCTTGCGCACAAACAAGCTGTCGCCCAGGCCAAAAAGAACGTATTCAGCCACGGAGGGTTCATAGACAAAGAAGGCCGCACTGCGAGCGCTGTCTTTGGAGCGAAGCAGCCAGTAGGAGTCGCCTGCCCGCCACTTGCGCGGATTAAAATCGTCCTTGCCCAGACTTAGGAGCTGGTCAACCCGGTCGGCCTTAATGCCCCATTGGTCCATCAGCCCGCCAAAGGTTTCCCCGTCGCCAACCTCAAAGCGCTGGGCCTCAAAATCGCGCAAGGAATAGCCAAATAAAAATCCAGGATCAACATCTTCTCCTTCTGCGGAGGAGGCCGCGAAGCTTGCGGGCAGAACTCGCGCAAGCAACCAAATCCCTAAAACGAGTACCAGGCCGATGCTGGCGGCTAGCCAAATGGGCAATCTGCGCTTTGAGTGGGATTTTTTAGTCATAGAGCGGCCTAAAATAGTCCTGATTTGAACGCAAAACTCTGTTGATAACTAGATTTTCTTCTAAATATTGATAACACAGGGATCACAAACCTGTTATGTCTTTGTTGCTTAATGAGTTCTCGCCGACCCGTCTCCGCCGTCGTCCTTAGTGACGTGCATCTTGGCACCTTCGGTTGCCACGCCCGTGAACTGCTTGCCTACCTCCATTCCATTGAACCCGAGGTGCTAATCCTCAACGGCGACATCATAGACATCTGGAGTTTTAAGAAGTCATACTTTCCTAAAAGCCATTTTAAAGTGCTAAAGCGCTTAATTTCAATGGCCCAAAAAGGCAGCGAGGTATACTACATCACGGGCAACCATGACGAAATGCTAAGGCGCTTTGCCGACGCGGACCTCGGTAGGATCCACCTGCGCAACAAGATGGTTTTTAATTTCGGAGGAGTCCGCACCTGGATTTTTCATGGGGATATTTTTGACGCGAGCATTCAAAACGCCCGTTGGCTGGCAAAATTGGGCGGATTTTCTTATGACCTGCTCATCTGGCTGAACCATTGGCTCAACGTGGTCCTCAAACGCTTGGGACGCGAAAAATACTCGCTCAGCAAAACCATCAAGGATTCCGTGAAAAAAGCGGTGAAGTACGTGGGCGACTTTGAGCTTGCCGCTGCAGAAATGGCCCTGCGCAAAGGCTACGGCCGAGTTATTTGCGGTCATATTCACCAGCCGCAAATGCGATCAATCACAGTGGGTGACCGTCAAATTGAGTACCTCAACTCCGGGGACTGGATCGAGAACCTCACCGCACTGGAGTGGGACGGTTCAAAGTGGACCCTATACCAGCATCAGGATGCCCGCGAAGTCGAAGAAGACGACGAAAAAGTGGACGCTTCGGCTCGGCATTTGCTCTCTATGCTGCTGAACGAAGCAGATTCCGACGAATGAAAATTTTGTATGCCGTGCAGGGTACCGGCAATGGTCACGTGGCTCGTGCCCGACACCTGATTCCATTAATTGCCGCCCAACCCGGAGTTGAGCTCGAAGTTTGGATATCGGGGACCGAGAGTCAGGTGAACCTTCCCATTAAGGCGAGCCAAACGTTTAAGGGCATTTCACTCAAGTACAACCGCCATGGCGGACTCAGTTACCTTCAAACCCTTTGGCAAAACCGCTGGGGCCAGTTCGTGGCAGACGTATTCAAGGCCCCCATTAAGCAGTACGACCTCGTGGTTTGCGACTTTGAGCCGGTTTCGGCATGGGCCGCCAAACTGCGCGGAGCCCGGCTTCTCGAGGTAAGCCACCAGGCGGGAGTGCGCCACCCCAAGGCACCGCGGCCCAAGCACCACAACCCAATTGGGGAATTCATCCTGAGGCATTTTGCTCCGTCGGAGCAGGCCATTGGCTTTCACGCCAAAAGTTTTGCAGAGGGCATGTACCCGCCGCTTATTCGCAAAGAAATTAGGGAATTACCGCAAAATGCGCGGAATCAAATTCTGGTCTACTTGCCCGCTTACGGAACCGAGGAGTTGATAGCCTTCTTCGCCGACTGCCCGGTCCCGGTGCGAGCCTTTGCGGCCAAAATCGACCTTGCCCGACAAGAGGGGTCCTTAAGAATCGAGGCCGTCGACAGCGAACGGTTTTTACAGGCCTTTGCGGAATCGGATTCCGTGCTATGCAGTGCAGGCTTTGAACTGCCGACCGAGGCACTCTTTCATAAAAAACGCCTGGCGGTGATTCCCATCAAGGGCCAGTACGAACAACTCTGCAACGCTGAAGCGCTGGTACAGATTGGAGCATGGCAGGCGACTTCGCTGCAAAAGCTGAATTTAGCTCGCTGGCTCCATAGTCCGCTCCCTCAGACGGGACCATGGCCGGACTTTAGCGAGGCGCTCGTGGAGCAAATTATCAAGGTTGCCCGCGGCGGAGCGCTTTAGGCGCTCAATGGCCCCATTGCTCTCGTTCTTCTGAGGACCAAAGAAAGGGAAAAGCAATGCGCAACTGAAACTTTGGTGGCAGGTACTTCGGCCAGTTCGTTCCGCCGGTTGCGCGCAGGTCGCTGGGCTGCTTGGCGAGGTATCTGCCCGCGGTCTTGAGGTGCTGCATCGGCCATCGAACGTTGACTTGATGGTCGAGTTCTCGCAGGGCGAGGCGCAGCTCGTCACCCAACTCATTGTTTTGCTCTAAAATTTTTGCCCGGTCTGACAGCGTAAGACCCCGAAGCTTTTGAGCCCTGTCGGCAAACACCGCATCGTACTTGGCCTCAAATTGCTTAAGGGTAAGGGCTTTTTCTCCGGTAGCAACCAGGGTGGCCCCGCGCCTCCAGTATATATTCTCGAGGAGTTTTGAGAGGTCGTTTTCTTGGGCGGACTCGCTGCGCAGGTCAGCGTGAACCAAATCATTGAGCCGGGCCATCGCCAGCTCGATCATGCGGTACTGGCTTGATTGAAAACCACTTGCCGGAATGAGCGCCATGCGAAAACGCAAAAACTGCTCGCGATTGAGGCCGTCGGTCATTACCGCAAACGAGTTTTCGAGGGCCTCAAAGTACCGAGTGCATCGCCGAACGTGCTCGGTCAAGGCAGTGCTATGGTTGGCAGTCCATTCCTCCGTACCGGGCATCGGAGCCGCCACCGCTGCATTCAACTCGTGCAGTACCAGCTTAAAGTAAAGCTCGGTAATCTGGTGGTACATGATAAAAATAGGCTCGTCGTGGTGCTGCGTGCGCGGCTGCTGCAAACTCAGGAGCGTATCCAAGCGGATGTAGTCCCAATAGGTGAGGTAGTCGGCTTCTAAGAGTCCGTCTAAAAAGTCCAGGAGCTCTTGGCCCGAGGTGGCGTACTTGGCTTTAAGGGTTTCAAGGCGGCTCTGGATGGCGGGATCAAGGGGGGTCATGGTGCAAAACTAAAGGATATGGGCGCTCCGCGCGGTTGCCTAGGCCTTCGCAATGGTGAACGAAAACTCCGAACCCTCGTTTAAGGTAGAAATCACCTTGACCGAATGACCGTGCGCCTCGACAATGTGCTTCACAATGGCTAAGCCAAGGCCGGTACCGGTAATTTTTTTGGTTCGGGTTCGGCTGCGGTCGGCCCTAAAAAACCGCTCAAAAACGCGCCCGATGTCCTCCTTGGGAATGCCAACTCCGTTGTCTTCGACTAAAACCGTAAACGTCCTGTCGCCCGAGTCTTCGATGGCAATGCGCAAGAATCCGCCCGCCTCGTCGCGCGAGTACTTAATCGCATTGGAGATCAGGTTCAGCACCACCTGATCCATGCGCTCCGGGTCGGCAAAAACAGCGCAGTCCGCTTCGGCGTCAAAGTCGCGAACCACGGTAATACCCTGCTGCGCAATACGATCCGACATTTGCTCGAGGGCGTCTTCAATTTGTTCGGTGAGGCTGTACTCCTCTTTTTGAAGCACTAATCGGTCGGACTCCAGTCGCGCCAGCACGTCCATGTCTTGCACCAGGCGAATCATTCGCTCCACATTGCGAGAAGCCTTTTTGAGGTAGTCTTTGCGGATTTTGGGGTCCTTAACTCCGTCGATAAGCGTGAGCAAGTAGCCCTGGATGCTAAAAATAGGGGTGCGGAGCTCGTGGGAGAGGTTGGCAATAAATTCACGGCGCACGTCGTCGTACATCCGCAGGTTAGAGAGCTCCGCGGATTTTTTCATCACATAAGAGGTTACCTCCATCTCGGCCTTGCCAATCTCTTCGGCATCCGCCAGCAGCGAGGACTGAAACTGATTCTGGTTAGAGATGGTCTTGTAAATATTGAGCAAGCGAGAATAGAGAAATCGACGCATTAAGTACTCCGCTAAAAAGGCCGTGGCACTGGCGATAAGAATGCTGAGCAGGGTAATTTCAAGGTATGGAACCTCGATGGACGCAAGGGGCAATTGGGGCTCGTTGAGCTGCAGCGCGGCAAGCATGGCAAACCAAACTACCGGCCCAAGCAGGGCGCCAATAAAAAAAGCTATCCGTTCCGGTCGATCGAGCACGACCCGAAGTTACTCTTCAAATTTGTAGCCAACACCCTTAATGGTCTTGATGCAGTCTTGACCGATTTTTTCGCGGATTTTACGGATGTGCACGTCTATAGTGCGCCCTCCTACAATGACCTCTGTTCCCCAAACCCTATCCATGATGGAGTCGCGGGACCAAACCTTACCGGGCTTGCTGGCCAGAAGGTGAAGCAGCTCTGTTAGATATAAACAAACCAATTAAAATGGCTAGCACCACA
>JBEEMM010000021.1:0-15661 GCA_041192685.1 Bacteroidota bacterium
CACCGTGGACACCACCGCATCCGTTCTTAACTGGAAAGGCAACAAGCCTTTTGTGAAAGACTACGGCCACGCCGGTACCGTGGGTTTGGTCTCTGGCGAGCTGACCTTGGACACTGCCGATCAATTGGCATCGGGTTCGTTTGTATTCAACATGAACTCCATCCCCCACCCCCGTTGTGATGAATTTCTTAATGGGGTGTATCTTAAAATACTTACCTTCGTTGTACTCTAAAATATATTTGAAAAAGTTAAATGCTTGCAAATTGTTGCGTGCGGCACTAGCCATCATGCCGCAATGATTGCTAAATATTGGTTTGAAGAATATGCCAGAGTGTTATGCCGCGTAGAAGTTGCCAGTGAGTTTCGCTACCGCAATCCCGTAGTCGGACCCCTCGACGTGGTTATTTCGGTTTCTCAGTCGGGCGAAACCGCCGACACGCTTGCAGCAATCAAGATGGCCAAGGCCAGGGGTGCCACGGTTTTTGGAATCTGCAATGTGGTCGGTTCTTCGATTGCGCGCGAAACCCACGCGGGCGCCTACACCCATGCGGGTCCTGAGATCGGTGTAGCCTCGACCAAAGCCTTTACCGCTCAGGTTGCGGTGCTAACCATGATTGCAATGTGGCTCGGGCAGCAAAAGGGACAACTGAGCGCAGCGCGCTCTGCGGAATTGGCGCATGAACTGGAGCTGATTCCGGCCAAGATTCACAGCATGCTCCAACTGGACGGCCAAATTCGAGAAATTGCCAAGACTATGGTTGGCTGCAGCAACGCGCTCTTTTTGGGCCGTGGATATAATTTTCCGGTCGCTCTAGAAGGCGCCTTAAAACTCAAAGAAATCAGCTACATCCATGCGGAGGGTTACCCGGCTGCCGAAATGAAGCACGGCCCCATCGCCCTGATTGACGAGCACATGCCCGTAATCGTAATCGCTCCTTTTGGAGAGCTTTATGACAAGCTTGTGAGCAACGTGCAAGAGGTAAAGGCCCGCAAAGGCCGCATCTACGCCATCACTGGCGAGGGCAGCGACGCCATTGCCGCGGTGAGCGACGAGCTCATTGCGATTCCCTCTACCGACGAGGCCTTGACGCCATTGCTCACCACCGTTCCTCTGCAGTTGCTGAGCTACCATGTTGCGGTACTGCGTGGCTGCAATGTGGACCAGCCTCGGAACCTCGCGAAGAGCGTGACGGTGGAATAATCCGCCTGATGCGCTTAGAGCCTATAAACTCCGCTCAGCCCTACCGACTGCCCGTTAAGGCTTATTTGCGTAGTTGGCGGGTTCCATGATCCGTTGGACTTACTGTACCAAATCATTCCGGAGGGAGCTAGTTCAATGGCTAGGGTCCAGCGGGGCTTCACACGATAGCGTATGCCATAAAGGATGGCAACGGCAGGACCAGCACTGAAGTTGCTGTTTTGAGGGGGAGTGCCGGAATAGCTATTAATTACGCCGCCCAGTTCTGCGCCCCAGTAGGATGATAGGTTTCGTTTAGGGCGACTAATGCGCTCAAAGCCAAACATGCTCGATGAATTGACCCAAAAACTACTGCTTGGCTCAGACCCATAGTAGCTGATTGAATTGGGTCCGGTGCGAAGCCTAAATGCGTATCGGCCCGACCCCTTGTCGCCAAGGGCCTTGCGCGGACTTGCCTTAACGAGCACCTGGTAGTTAAAGAAGGAACCAAACATTCCGCCCTGAGGAGGCGGAGTGCGGATTCCGAGTTCGTAGTCCCAACGCATTTGGGCAGATAGGGTGGCTGCCGCGAGAAGCGCGACGATGCTTAAAGTCTTTTTCATACCCTAAAGATGCAGTTTTTTGACTAAAGGTTGCAGGTAGTTTCGCGCCAAAGCGGTCTGCCTCGCTCAGCAATGGATTACCTTTGGCCTGTGCTCAATGTGTATCCTAATCTTGTTGTCGCAGGAGCGCCAAAGTGCGGTACTAGCAGCCTCTTTTTTTGGCTCGCAGCGCACCCTGAGGCAGCCTCTAGCCGAGAAAAAGAAACCTTTTTTTGGGCTCCCGAAGTCAACAGGTTCAACGCAAAATGCAACGTTCAAGAGCACGGCCCACAGGCCTATTCCCAGCTTTTTGCTCATACGGCGGGCTACAAGCTTCGCTTTGAAGCTACGGCGCCCTACCTCTACTACCGGGAGGCATGGGAAGGACTTGCCGCCCTCGACCCCAAGCCCCTTGTGCTATTTATTTTGCGGGAACCTGCTGCGCGAACCCAAAGCCAGTTTTTGTTTGAAACCCACCGCACCGGCCGCGTGAAGGGCACCTTTCAGGAATACATTCAGGAACCCCACATTTTGGACCACGGGCACTATGTGCGCTACCTCGAGCAATGGAAGTCCGCCCTGGGAGCCGAAAATATGATAGTGTGGCAGTTTGAGTGGGTTATGAATAATCCGCGCCAAGCGATGCAAGAATTGGCCGAGCGCATGGGAATTGACCCCACATTTTATGAGCATTTTGACTTCGCCGTCCGCAACGAGACCCTATCTATTCGCAGCAAAAAACTGCACAAGCTTGGCCTAAGAATCCAGTCCATGATTCCCCTTGCGGTTCAGGATGCACTTTTGCCCCTTTACCTAAAAATTAATGGCGCCGGCCGGCCCAAGGCAGACGCCGGTTTGAAGGCAGAAACGGCCGCACTAAAACCCTATTTTGCGGAATCCAATAAGGCTCTGGCCGCACTGTTTCCGGCTGCAATTAACCTTGAGTTATGGAGGTAGCGGCTGGTTCTGGCGGGTCATCGAAGAAGCCTGCCTCGCGTCGCGACCAACTTATGCAGCAGCTCCCGGGCTACGCGGGCATGATTAGGCTTAACGGCCAAACGCTTCCGCACGCCTACGTTTCGTTGAATCGGCCCACGGGCAAATACGTGCACCGTGCCCTTCTCAAGATTGCGTCGGTCTTGCTCGACCGGGGCGGAGTCCGTACGGTAGGTCATCCTGGCGCTCCGGGAATGGCACTGCCCCTGCTTGATGCGGACCGTGGATTCGCCCAAATCCCCATTTGGCCCAAGGGATATTCAGCGGTTGCAGTGAATGTGCTTGGCCATCCCTCGATTCGCGAAGCGGTAACGGTTCCCGCCGAGCCTTTTATGATGCTTGACTTGGATCCGGCATGGCATAGTTTCGAAGACTACCTCGCTGCGATGAAGACCAAGTACCGCACTAGGGCGAGGCGGGTACAAACCCTTTCTGCCCACTGCAGCCTCTCGGAATGCACCGACTGGCCCGACGCGGACTGGTTGGATTGGGCCGGCGAGCTCTTGGGCAAAACCCTAGCCGACAAGGCGGTTGCCTTGCCCGACGACCTTCGCGGACTCTTGGCGACGTTCAAGCGAGTCTATGGGGCGGATTTTCATGTGCTCGGATACCAAAGCAAGGGTCAATGGGTTGGATTCATTACGGCGCTCCATGAGGGAGACAGCCTCTTTGCCATGCACATGGGCTTTGAGCCCGAGCTTGCTCGCGAAGCTCATTTCTACCAGCGCAGCATGATGGACGTTGTCGATCTTGGCATAAGGCTTCGCGCGACAGGGGTAAACATGGGGCGTACCGCAACCGAAATCAAGAGCAGCCTGGGCGCAAAACCTCTGGCGAACAGCTACGTTTTTATTGCCAATTGTTTCTGGATGCGCTGGCTGGTCTCGACCTACCTGCGATGGTTTCACCGGTTGCCGGCCTACGAAGTGCGCTCGCCTTTTCGCAAGGATTAGAATTCGAGAATAAACCCGATCGTGGGCAGGGTCCGCCCGGTGTCGCTGCGCAGCAACTGCATCAGGTAGCGCGAGCTATCGTTGGGGTCCACTATGGCTTGCTTGCTTGCCGCATCGCGAACTACGGTGAGGTAGGGCATAAGGGGGTAGCTGCTGGACCCTAGGTTTTGCAGGTCGAGGTACCAGGTTATGCTGTGGTTTTTGCGCGAAACCACCTTATCAATGCGAAAGTCGATTTGACCAAACCCCGCTAGGCGGCTGCTGTTTACGTTGGCGTAGTCAAAGATTCCGCGCTGGAGCGCATCCCAATTGCTTCTTAGTGAAGAACTTGACTCGTCAAAGGGCGTGAAGGGGGTGCCGGTAGAGTACCGCGCCTTGATTCCGGCCTGCCAGCCCGTTCCCCATACTCGCCCTGCCGTCACGGAGCCGCTGTGGCGGCTGTCCCAAACCGAGGGGGCCCATTCGCTCGTGGCGGTTTGAAATTCCGCCTTGCCGAGGTGGTAGGAGGCCATCCACCAGTACTTGCCCTTGAGCTTTTGCTGCAAAAAGATTTCGAGGCCGTAGGCTCGGCCTTCGCTCGTCGGGGTTGAGGCTTGGTCGCCGACGGCCACGTAGGCTCCTATGGCGTTGGCATAGCTAATTTGGTCTTCAAGCAAAAAGGGGTATCGGCGGTAGCCCTTGTAGTAGCCCTCAATGCTGACGCGGTAGGTTTGCCCGTTTTGGTATTCCACACCAGCCGCAGCTTGGCGCACTAAGGCGCTGGCAAGGTCCTGCCTTCGGCCCTGGGAGGTATTGGCCGCCTGAATAATGGCCGGCGGAAGCTGGCTGTACTGGCCTAAATTGGCGTTCGCGGTCCAATGGCTGCCTAACTGGTAGCGCAGGGCCAGTCGGGGCGATAAATTTTGAAGCGGATTAGCCGTAGAGGCCGACAAACCTGCCGCATCTGCGCGTAATCCAGCTGTGGCCACCAACCGTCGTCCCAAGGATTGCTCCCAGGCGGCAAAGACGGCCCCGGCCGCAAAGGCAGCGGTGTCGGCAAGCTGGACCGTGTCAATGGCCTGCCCTTGCCAGCGCTTACTCCACATATCGAGGCGGTAGGCGCGTCGCTCTAGGCTCGCTCCGTAGCTCAAGGTGCCTCCAGGTACTCGGCTGTTCTGACGTCGTTCTGCGCGGAGTCGCGTGTTGGTTTCTCCCGCGTCGTAGCGAAGCTGCCGGTCTTCTTCAAGCGAGCTGTTCCCTGCAAATTTTGCCGCGCGATTGGTAATTTGGTCCTGACTGGCCACCACCGTCCACTGCCCACGGTCGTCAAAGCTTCGAAACCTTATGCCGCTAACCAGGGTGCGTTGGTCGCCCTCGGGAATGTAGCCCACATTGTAAAGTAGGGCATCGGAGGCATTGGAGTCGGCCGGATAAAGAGAATACCGGTCCCAGCCGCCAATGGCAATAAAGGTCAAGTCGCGCTTGCGATCAATTTGGTGCACTACGCGCACTTGGGCATCCTGGTAGGCGGGCAGCACGGGAATCTTAAATAGCCGAAAGTAGTACTGGCTAAAAGAGTTGCGGGCGCTTGCGGTAAAGCGGGTCTTTTTGCCGAGCGGACCCTCCACCGTAGCTCCGTAGTCGGTCTGGCCAAGCGAGATTCGCATGCCCAGTCGGTCCGACCGACCGTTGCGGCCTTCGAGGCTCAACGTTCCGCTCAGCACATTGCCAAAGGTGCTTGCAAAGGCTCCAGTCTGAAGCACAGCACTTTGAACATGGTCTAGGTTAATGAGGCTCACGGCGCCCCCACTAGCCCCCTGAATGGAGAAGTGGTTAATGGTAGGAATATCGATTCCATCAAATCGGTAGCCGTTTTCAGCAGGCGATCCTCCGCGAAGCGATATGGCGTAGCCAAAACTGGGTTTGGGCAGAATCCCCGGGAAGGACTGAATCACCTTAGACAGGTCGAGCACTGCGCCAGGCATGCGCTGCATTTCAGCCCACCCAATGGACTTAATGCTCAGCGGCGACTCGTTGCTGCTTCGGAAGGCGTCGGCAACTACCACGGCCTCGCCTAGCGTCTGACTCTGCTCCACTTCGATGCGGATTTCATTCGGCTTCACCGCGTTAATCCAAAGCTCGTGAATTGTTTTAACGTACTGACCGCCTTCATCAGAGATCTTAAGATTGGCCAAACCCGACGGAAGATTCTCCAAGGCAAAGCGACCATTGGCATCGGTCTTGGTGCGAAATTCTTGTATGGTCGGGCTCGTGGTAAGCAGTACCTGCCAACCCGCTGCGACGCTTGCTCCGCCCGCAAACACAACCTGCCCTTTAAAAACGGCCTGCCCCGGGAGCAATAAACTGGTGCTAAAAAACAAAAATGCCCAAATCCAAAATTTCATGCTGCGAATTTAAGGGCCTATCAGCCTTCATAATACCCGCAAGCGTTCTGTTTTACCCCTATTGGTTGGGCTGCTTTGAGTACGGTATTGACCCTACTGGTTGTACTGCGTCATGGCAAAGGCCGGACCGGCTAAAATGTAGGATTCCAGCTGTGCTATGGCCCGGTCCATTCCCGGTTTGAGAAATTCCATCTCCTCGGGGGTCCAGCGTCCGAGCACAAAATCAACTTGCTGTCCTTTGGGAAAGTGCTGGCCTATTCCGATGCGTTGGCGAGCGTAATCCGCGCTGCCAAGCACCTCTTGAATATCCTTAAGACCGTTGTGCCCACCGTCAGAGCCCTTGAGCTTGAGCCTTACATGGCCCACTGGAAGGGCAAGTTCGTCCACAACCACTACCAATTTCTCCAAAGGAACTTTTTCTTCTTCGAGCCAATACCGCACGGCCTTACCGCTCAAGTTCATGAAGGTGCTGGGCTTTATGGCTACAATAGTCCGCCCTTTGATACTGAACTGGGCACGCTCGCCGTATCGAGCCACCGCAAAGGCTGCAGAATGACCTGCCGCCCATGCGTCTAGAAGATCAAACCCAATGTTGTGGCGAGTACGGGCGTATTCACTGCCCGGATTCCCCAGCCCCACCACCAGGAACTTTTTCATTTATTCCGCACTTGCCTCTGCGGCAGGAGCTTCTTCAACCGCAGCGTCGTCGTCGTCGGTGTCGGCTACTGAGGTGCGCGACGAAGAGATAGAAACAACCACTGCATTGTCGGAATTCAAAATCTCATAGATTTTGCCGGCTTTAATGTCAGAAACACGAATGGCCTGACCAATTCGCAGTTCGGTAATGTCGTGCTCGATCGACGAAGGCAGAGCGTCAATAAGACCCTTAACCTTGAGGTTGCGAAGGGCAGACTTGAGCTTGCCGCCGCTGCGTACTCCGCGTGAATTACCCGTCAATACAATGGGAACTACGATGGTAACAGGCTTGCCGTCAAGAACTTCAATGAAGTCTACGTGGGTCAACGCGTCGGTTAGCACGTGAAACTGCATGTCTTGAATTACAGCGTTGTAGGTCTTGCCGTCCAACTCAATAGAGGCCATGCGGGCCTCCGCAGTGTAGACAAGGTCGCGAAACGCGAGCATCGGAGCGTAGAAGTGAATGGGTGCTTTACCGCCGTAAATGACGCAGGGAACGTGTCCCTGGTCGCGGAGTTGCTTGGCATACTTGGTGCCTAATTCGGTGCGGACGGTGCCTTGTAGGGTTACGGATTGCATAACTAGATAGATCGAGGATTAGAACAGAAAGTGGCCGCTGATGGACTCATTGGATTGAACCTTGCGCATCACCGCGGCAAAAAGTGGTGCTACACTGAGGACGCGGATTTTGTCACTGGTCCGCTTCAGGGGTATGGTGTCAGTAATGACAAGTTCTTGAAGTGCCGAGGCCTCGATGCGCGCAATGGCGTCGCCCGAGAGTACTCCGTGGGTGCAGTAGGCACTGACTGATTTGGCGCCTTCTTGCATGAGCATGTCGGCGGCCTTGGTTAGCGTGCCGGCCGTGTCAATCATGTCGTCTACAAGAATAACGTTGCGGTTTTTGACGTCGCCGATTACCGTCATCTTATCGACAATATTCGCCTTTTTGCGCTGCTTGTAGCAAATGACTACCTCCGCATCGAGCTGGTTGCCGTAGGCAGAAGCTCGCTTGGATCCCCCTACGTCGGGTGTGGCTATGGTCAGGTTGTCGAGGTTTTTGGCCTGAATGTCGGGAACAAAAACGCTGCTGCTAAAAAGGTGGTCTACCGGCACTTCAAAAAAGCCTTGAATTTGGTCGGCATGGAGATCCATGGTCATTACCCGTGTTGCGCCGGCCGCCTCGAGAAGCTTGGCCACGAGCTTGCTCGTAATGGGAACGCGCGGCTTGTCTTTGCGGTCTTGACGTGCGTAGCCAAAATAGGGAATCACCGCAGTTATATGGCGGGCAGAAGCTCTTTTGGCCGCGTCAATCATCTGAAGAAGTTCAAATAGATTTTCGGCCGAAGGCATCGTGCTTTGAATCAAAAAGACCCGACTTCCGCGCACGCTTTCTTCGAACCAAAGAACGTACTCGCCGTCGCTAAAAGGCTGCATGCCGACCTTACCCATGGGCGTACCGTACTCCTTCGCAATCGCACTAGCGAGCGAGGCGGTGGCCGTTCCGGCGAAGAGTTTAGCGACAGGTTGCATCATAGTTTTCTTCAGGGGGTGCAAATGTACGAATTTAATGCGTAATTTGGCCGTCCCTTGCCCAGATGGCGGAATTGGTAGACGCGCACGACTCAAACTCGTGTTCCTCTGGAGTGCGGGTTCGATTCCCGCTCTGGGCACAAGGATTTTTAAACAAATGGCTGATTTAAAAACCGAGAAATACGACGCAGCCTACCTGCGTATGGCGGCCGAGTGGTCCAAGCTATCTCATTGCAAGCGCCGCCAGGTTGGAGCCTTAATCGTCAAGGGAAGAAGCATCATCTCCGACGGGTACAACGGGACGCCAAGCGGTTTCGAAAACTTTTGCGAAGACGAGGAAGGCTACACCAAGTGGTATGTGCTGCACGCAGAAGCGAACGCAATTCTCAAAGTGGCCTCTACCACCCAATCCTGCGAAGGAGCAACCCTATACCTCACCATGTCACCCTGCAGGGAATGCAGCAAGCTGATTCACCAATCGGGAATACGCCGTGTGGTCTATGCCTCAGAGTATAAGGACCCTTCAGGGCTTGAATTTCTGCGCAAAGCGGGAGTGGAAGTGGTCCTGTCGCCTTTGCCGAGGTAGTAGATGACCCAGCATTTTGATGCATTGGCGGGCATCACTCCAAAAAGTTGATGCAAAAAAAAAGCCGTCCTATCGGACAGCTTCTCTTTTAGAGCTCTAAAAGAAAATTACTCAGCAGTCGCCTCCGCGCCTTCAGCAGCAACCTCTTCGGTAGCAGCAGCAGCAGTGGTGTCTTCAGTAACAGGCTCTTCAACCATTGTTGTATCCATCGTCTCTTCAACTACTGCTTCTTCAGCGGCGTTGCTACAGGCGGCGAAGGCAACGAGGGCCAGGGCGCTCAGAAAAAAGGTCACTTTTTTCATTTTGGGTCTTTGTTTTTTAATTGTTTAGGACTTCGAAATCCGATACAAAGGTAAGGCAATTTTTTACTCGCGCAAATTGATTCCATTAAATCGATTTTTTTATTAGCGCAGTCATAGAAACCGAGGCATGGAGCCGATTTGCGAGTTCGCCAATGGCGCAACGAACCTGCTTCATGCTGTCTCTATCGCGCAAAGTAACCGTTTTATCGACTAAAGTTTGATGGTCAATCGTTACGCAATAGGGGGTGCCCACCGCATCCTGACGGCGGTACCGCTTGCCAATAGCATCCTTCTCGTCAAGGGTCGCTTGAAAGTCCCAACGAAGCTCTTGGTAGACCTGCTGGGCGCATTCAGGCAGACCGTCTTTTTTAAGCAGGGGCAAAATGGCTACCTGGGTCGGTGCCAACTCATAGGGCAGCCGCAGTACCGTGCGGACCGTACCGTCTTCGAGGGTCTCTTCGTCGAGCGAGGTAGCCAGTACAGCCAAAAAGAGTCGATCCAATCCCAAGGAGGTTTCAACCACATAGGGAGTATAGGACTCGTTGGTCTCCGGGTCAAAGTACTGAACCTTGCGGCCCGAAAATTCTTCGTGGCGGCTCAAATCAAAGTCCGTGCGAGAGTGAATACCCTCGAGTTCTTTGAATCCGAAGGGAAAGTCAAACTCGATGTCAGACGCCGCATTCGCATAGTGAGCCAGCTTGTCGTGGTCGTGAAAGCGGTAGCGTTCCGAGCCGAGGCCAAGCGCAAGGTGCCAGCGCATTCGCGCGGACTTCCAATGCTCGTACCACTGCATCTCGCTGCCGGGCCGCACGAAGTACTGCATTTCCATTTGCTCGAATTCACGCATTCTAAAAATAAACTGCCGGGCCACAATCTCGTTCCTAAAGGCTTTACCCGTTTGGGCAATGCCAAAGGGAAGCTTCATCCGGCCAGTTTTTTGAATATTCAAGAAGTTGACAAAAATTCCCTGAGCGGTCTCCGGACGCAGGTACAGCTCGCTGGAGTCTTCAGCCACGGACCCCATTTTGGTCGAAAACATAAGATTGAATTGCCGCAGTTCGGTCCAGTTGGCGCTTCCGCTGACGGGGCAGGTTATTTTCTCGTCGACGATTACTTGCCGTGCCTCCGTCAGGTCGCCAGCCTCCAGGGCGCGATTGAATCGGGACAGGGTCTCATCGGCCTTGGCCAGGTACTCCACTACGCGCGGATTCGTGCTTCGGTACAGCGCTTCATCAAAGGTGGCTCCAAACCGCTCCCGGGCTTTCGCCACTTCTTTCTCGGCTTTTTGGCGAATTTTCTCCGAATATTCCTCGACCAAAACGTCAGCGCGGTAGCGTTTTTTGCTGTCTTTGTTGTCGATCAATGGGTCGTTGAAGGCATCAATGTGTCCGCTGGCACGCCACACCGTTGGGTGCATAAAAATTGCGGAATCCAGTCCGACGACGTTGTCTTGAACCTGTACCATGGACTTCCACCAGTAGGTCCGCAGGTTGTTTTTGAGCATTACGCCGTTTTGACCGTAGTCATAGACCGCGCTGAGTCCGCCATAGAGTTCGCTCGACTGAAAAATAAAACCGTACTCTTTGGCGTGGGCAATTACTCGTTTGAATGCTTCTTCGGGGCTCAGGATCGGCATGGCGATTTAGGATAAAAGGGTGGGCAAATTGCTGGTAAACAACTTCACAGAAATGGCTAAAAGAATAATACCAAAGACCTTCCGAAGCACATTGATGCCGTTTTTACCGAGTATTTGCTCCAGCCTCCGGGTATTTTTAAGCACCACAAAGACAAGGACTGAATTGATGAGTATTCCGATAATAATGTTTGCGATTGCGTATTCAGACCGGATGGAAATGAGGGTCGTGAGCGTTCCAGCGCCTGCAATTAAAGGGAATGCTATGGGTACGATGCTCGCGGATTCCGCTTCGGCGTCTTTGTAAATGCGCACCCCAAGGATCATTTCTAGGGCCAAAAAAAAGAGCACCAAAGAACCGGCTACTGCAAACGAAGCCACATCCACCCCAAAAAGCTTGAGAATTCCCTCGCCCACGAACAGAAACAAGATCATGATTACCGTTGCAGCGAGGGTGGCCTTCTCGCTTTGAATGTGGCCAACGCGGTTGCGCAGCGAAATGATGACTGGAATGCTCCCGATGATGTCAATCACGGCAAACAAGACCATTGTTACGCTCAGTATTTCAGAAAAATTAACCACAATGCAAAGGTAGTGCGTTGCCGGCGGAGCGGCTACTTTTGCGCTTGTGATCGCGATTGGTAGCACCCTTTGTTCTGAAGAAGTTTTTACGCATGCCTTCGTATGCGACCTGGGCAAGTGCAAAGGCGCATGCTGCGTCGAGGGAGATGCGGGCGCCCCCTTGCGCGAAGAAGAGCTCTTGGTGCTCGACCGGATTCGCCCTGCCCTTGAGCCTTTTTTGCGGCCCGAGGGTTTGGCAGCGCTTGCGGAGCAGGGCAACTACGTGCGCGACAGCGACGGCGAGTGGGTTACTCCTTTGGTGGCTGGCAAGGAATGCGCCTATGTCGTTTTTAAAGACGGAACCTCGTTCTGCGGAATCGAGACGGCCCATCGCGCCGGCGTGGTGGACTGGCCTAAGCCATTGTCTTGCCATTTGTACCCCATAAGGGTGACCTCCTACAAGGCATACGACGCCTTGAATGTGGACCATTGGAAGGTCTGCGAACCCGCGTGCAGCCTCGGAAGAGAGTTCAATGTTCCTGTTTTTCGGTTTTTGAAGAATTCACTCATAAGAGCCTATGGCACAGAGTGGTACGAAGAGGCAGAGCAGGTTCATGAGGCCCTAGAGCAAGAGCGAAGTAGGGCCTAGTGCTTTGTTGAAAACTAAGGTGTAATGTTCAAATCTATGTCTTGCCCACGAGGGGAGAGTTTGCAACTTTTGTAATCTCCTAAACGGGCCTTGGGGTCTGGCTTTGACGAAGCAATAAACCAATATGTTGAAAGACAGTAAGATACAAAAATATAATAAAGACAATGAGCAATACTACCAACGCTAACGAGCCGATTCTCAAGGAGAACCCAAACCGCTTCGTTCTCTTCCCCATTGAGCACAACGACATTTGGGATATTTATAAAAAAGCAGAGGCTAGCTTTTGGACGGCAGAAGAGATCGACCTGCACCAAGACGCCAGCGATTGGGAAAACAAACTGACCGAAGAAGAGCGCTACTTCATCAAGCATATTCTTGCGTTTTTTGCCGCTTCTGACGGCATTGTGAACGAGAATTTAGCCGAAAACTTCGTCAACGAGGTTCAGTATACCGAGGCAAAATTCTTCTACGGATTCCAAATTATGATGGAGAACATTCACAGTGAGACCTACTCCCTGTTGATTGACACCTACGTGAAGGATCCGGCTGAGCGCAACCAACTCTTCAATGCGATTGACAATTTTGAGGCCATTAAAAAGAAGGCCGACTGGGCCCTGCGTTGGATTAAGTCACCCTCTTTTGCGGAGCGTCTCGTAGCTTTTGCAGCCGTGGAAGGCATCTTCTTTAGTGGCTCGTTTTGCTCTATTTTTTGGATGAAGAAGCGCGGTTTGATGCCGGGATTGACCTTCTCCAACGAGTTGATTAGCCGCGACGAGGGCATGCACTGCGACTTTGCGGTTCACCTTCACAACCAGCACCTGGTGAACAAGGTCCCCAAGGAGCGCATCACGCAAATCCTCTTGGAGGCCCTAGACATTGAGCGCGAATTCATTACCGAATCATTGCCCGTGGACTTGATTGGCATGAACAGCCGCTTGATGGTTCAGTACCTTGAGTATGTGACGGATCGCCTTCTGGGAGAGCTGAATTGTGACCGTGTGTTCAACAGGGAGAATCCCTTTGACTTCATGGACATGATTTCCCTTGAGGGCAAGACAAACTTCTTTGAGAAGCGCGTTTCTGACTACCGCAAGGCTGGCGTGGGTGCAGAGGCTGAAACCAACGCCAACACTTTTTCTTTTGAATCCGATTTCTAATACCCCTCCACTAGCATGATGCATGTTCTAAAGCGTGACGGACGCAGGGAAGCCGTAAAGTTTGACAAAATCACGGCCCGTGTTCAGAAGCTTTGCTACGGCCTTAGCCCTTTAGTAGACCCGGTGGCAGTAGCCCTCCGCGTAATCGAGGGCCTTTATGACGGAGTCACCACCAGTGAGCTCGACAGCCTTGCCGCCGAGATTTCGGCGTCAATGACGGTGCGCCACCCCGACTTCGCCCAGCTCGCAGCGCGGATTGCAGTGAGTAACCTGCACAAGAACACCAACAAGTCCTTCTCGGAGACGATGCGGGCCATGCACCAGTTTGTAAACCCCAAGACGGGTCAGGCTGCTCCGCTCATCGCCGACGACGTAATGGAAATCGTTGAAAAAAACGCGGAATTGCTCGACTCTTTGGTGATTTATGACCGAGACTTTAGCTACGATTATTTTGGCTTTAAGACCCTTGAGCGCTCCTACCTGCTTCGCGTGAACGGCCGCATTGCGGAACGCCCTCAGCAGATGCTCCTTCGCGTGTCGCTGGGCATTCACAAAGAAGACATTCAGGCTGCAATGGAGACCTACGACGGCATGTCGCGCGGACTCTACACGCACGCCACTCCGACCCTGTTTAACGCAGGCACGCCAAAGCCCCAGATGTCGAGCTGCTTCTTGCTGCAAATGGCAGACGACAGCATTGACGGCATTTATGACACCCTTAAGCAGACTGCCAAAATCTCTCAAAGCGCTGGCGGAATTGGTCTTAGCATCCACAATGTGCGTGCGACAGGATCCTACATACGCGGAACCAACGGCACTTCAAACGGACTAATTCCGCTGCTTCGGGTGTTCAACGACACCGCCCGCTACGTAGACCAAGGCGGAGGCAAGCGCAAAGGCTCTTTTGCGGTCTACCTGGAGCCCTGGCACGCCGACATTTTTGACTTTTTGGACCTCAAGAAAAACACGGGCAAAGAGGAGCTTCGCGCTCGCGATTTGTTCTATGCCATGTGGATTCCCGACCTGTTTATGGAGCGGGTAGAGGCCGACAGCGATTGGACCCTAATGTGCCCCAACGAGTGCCCCGGGCTTTACGATTCCTACGGAGACGATTTTAACGCCAAGTACCTAGCCTTTGAAAAGGCCGGCAAGGGCCGTCGGGTCATAAAGGCCCGTGAATTGTGGACCAAGATCCTCGAGAGCCAAATTGAGACGGGAACTCCTTACATGCTTTACAAGGACGCGGCCAATGCCAAGTCCAACCAAAAGAACCTAGGCGTAATTCGTTCTTCAAACCTCTGTACTGAGATCATGGAGTACACTGCTCCAGACGAAATTGCGGTGTGCAACCTGGCCTCAATCGCCCTGCCGAAGTATGTGGACAACGGAGCCTTTGACCACCAAATGCTCTATGATGTGGTGTACAAGGTGACGCACAACCTCAACGACGTAATTGATCAAAACTACTACCCGGTTCCCGAGGCACGCAATTCTAATTTGCGCCATCGCCCAGTGGGCTTGGGAGTGCAGGGTTTGGCGGATGCCTTCATCAAGCTGCGCTTGCCCTTTACTTCGCCCGAGGCGCGCCAGCTCAACAAGGATATTTTTGAGACTATTTACTTTGCCGCGGTAACGGCGTCCTGCGACATGGCCAAGAAGCATGGCCACTACGAGACGTTTAAGGGCTCGCCAATGAGCGAAGGCCTATTTCAGTTCAATTTGTGGGGCGTGACCGAAGACCAACTGAGCGGTCGCTGGGATTGGAAGTCCTTGCAGAAGGAAGTGGTCAAGCACGGAGTCCGAAATTCCCTGCTTGTGGCACCCATGCCTACGGCATCAACCTCGCAGATTCTTGGGAACAACGAGTGCTTCGAGCCCTACACGAGCAACCTCTACACCCGTCGGGTGCTTTCGGGCGAGTTCATCGTGGTAAACAAGCATCTTCTGATCGACTTGGTCAAGCTTGGTTTGTGGAACGATGACCTAAAGAACGCCATCATGGCCAACAATGGCTCGGTTCAGGCTATTGACGGGATTCCCGACAACATCAAAGAGCTCTACAAGACGGTTTGGGAGCTCTCGATGCGCGACATCATTGACATGGCAGCAGACCGAGGAATCTTTATTGACCAGTCGCAGTCGCTCAACTTGTTTGTGGAGTCGCCCAACATGGGCAAACTCACTTCGATGCACTTCTATGCATGGAAAAGTGGCTTAAAAACTGGTATGTATTACCTGAGAACTAAATCGGCAGTAGATGCGATCAAGTTTACGGTAAGCAATGATAAAAAAGAAGAACCAACAACATCGGCAATTCAACAACCTGAGCCACAGTCAGTAGAAGTTGTTGCTCCAGAATCGGGAGAAATGAGTCCTGAAGAATTCCGATTAATGGTAGAGCGCGCACGCAATTCCGGTCCAGACGACTGTGAAAT
>JBEEMM010000022.1:0-15421 GCA_041192685.1 Bacteroidota bacterium
GATGGCCGCGCTCCAGATGGCTAATCAGGTAGCGAGTCTTCAGGCGGCCCCGGCGAATGAACTTGACGCCAAAGAAGACCTCCGCCTCAAGCAAATACAGGCACAGTTGGATGCCGTTCTTGGCACCCTTCGCACTTCTTTATAAGGGACTTAGGTCGATTATTTGGGGCGAAATGGCATTGCGCATTGCCCAATAGGCCTGGTAGTTTGCAGACCAGGAGCGGCGGTCGGCAACGGCACCTTCAAGCCATCCCTGTTCATTTAGATAGGCTTCGCAAAATTGTCGAATGGGGGAATCCGTGGGAATCCAATCGTCCACCAAGCCTTCGCGGGCTGCGATGTCTTGTATGGCTTGGGTCGACGGCCACTGGACCATTGCGCGTCGGCCTACCTTGGCGGCAAGCTCGAGGTCAAGTACGTCGTCAAAAACGAATCCCCAGTCCGCTGCGCTAATGCCCCAGGCCTGCTCCAGAATTGGGATTGCCTTGGTCTTGTCGCGGGCGTAGTACAAGAAATGGTCGAAGTGCTCGCGCTGCGCTACGTATTCTGCGGTTGGGTTTCGCTCCCCAGTGATTAGGGCTATCCTCAGGACTTCGCCGGTTTGGTCAAAGTGGGCAAAGCGTAGAAGATTCAGGCCCATGGTGTCGTGCTCACTAAAGTCGGACTGGCCGTCATGCCTCTTGCGGCCGTTGGTCCAAACGCCGTCCCAATCCAGTGCTAAGCCCCGAATTTTCACGCTTAGTTTAGATCTTGTATGTCAATCAATCCTAGCGCATTACCATTATCATCTTCAACTAGAAGTTGATCGACCTTGGTTTCGGTAAAACGGCTAAAGGCCTCCTGCAGCAGTGCCGACCCCGAGATGGCCAAGGGTGGGCGCAGGGCATGCATGCTTCTGATCGAGGAATTCGTGTCGAGGTTGCCGGTATGCTCCATGAGCCTGCGAAGGTCTCCGTCGGTGAAAAGACCGATTGCGCGCTGGTTTTCTGCCAGAACCACGGCTCCGAGTCCGCTTAAAGTCATGGCTACCAGGGCCTCGCGCAGGGGCGAGTCGGGCGAAACGATGGGCTGATTGGGCCGCAAAACCTGTTCCACGCGAACCGTCATGCGCCGGTGGTCTTCGTCAAACTGCGCGGAGCCCAGGGAGGTCAGATGGTTGTTGGGCAGCAGCTGCACTACCGACCAAGGAACTGTTACGGCGTCCACCCCCAGGTCCATGGCATTGCGCACGTGCTCGCTGTGGCGCACCGAAGAGAACATAACCTTCGATGGGTAGGCGTGCCGGTCCTTGAAGGCCACAATAGAGTCCACCAGGGCCAGCGCGTCCATGCCCTGATCCTGCAGCCGTCCCACCAAGGGGCAGACGTAGGTCGCGCCGGAGTTCATGGCCATATAGGCCTGCTGCGGGGTGTAAATGAGGTGCACGTTGGTCATGATTCCGTCCTTGGTCAGGCGAGCGCAGGCTTCAAGGCCATGCAGCGAAACGGGAATCTTGAACACCGTGGTTTCGTATTTCAGGCCAAGACCCAGGAGGCGATTGGCCTCATTAACAATCTCTTGCGCGGAGTTTCCTAAGGCCTCGATTTGAATAATCGGAACCTGTTTGGCGGTCTCGAGCAGCCAATGGTCCACATTGGTAATGCCCTGTCGCTTCAGGAAGGTCGGCGTAGTGGTAAGTCCGTGAAAAATACCGAGCTGGAATGCAGCAGAAATTTCTGAAGGGTTGGCGGAGTCAAGATACAGTTCCATTGGGCCAAAGTACGAAGCCCTGTGCGTACTTTGCAGGCAAAAGCCATCGTTTAGACAATGAAAAAGCTCTTGGTTGCAAACCGCGGCGAAATCGCCATAAGGGTGATGCGCAGCGCTCGCCAGATGGGAATCAAAACCGTAGCCATTTATTCGGAGGCGGACCGGGGCTCTGCCCATGCCGATTTTGCCGATGAGGCCTATCTGGTTGGCCCCGCTCCGAGCGCTCAGAGCTACCTCAATGCCGACGCCATTCTGGCGGTTTGCAAGGCCTCTGGGGCCGATGCAGTGCACCCGGGATATGGATTTTTGAGCGAAAATGCTCGCTTTGCCGAGCAGGTTGAGTCTGCGGGCATCGCATGGATTGGACCGCCCCCCTCGGCAATTCGGGTCATGGGCGACAAGCTTTCTGCTAAAGCCGCAGCGGCAGAATTCGGCGTCCCCTTGGTAATGGGCAGCGACGGAGCCTCCCCAACGGCAGCAGAGGCCCAAGCAGTAGCAGACCAAATTGGATACCCGGTAATGCTCAAGGCCTCCGCGGGGGGAGGTGGCAAAGGCATGCGGGTGGTTCATTCTTCGTCGGAGGTACAAGAGGCCTTTGAAAACGCTGCTTCGGAGGCCCTAAAGTCCTTTGGCAACGGCGAGGTCTTTGTGGAAAAGTTTGTTACCTCACCGCGCCATATTGAGATTCAGGTGCTGTCGGACCAGTTTGGCAATCATCTGCATCTTTTTGAGCGGGAATGCTCCGTGCAAAGGCGCCATCAAAAAGTAGTGGAGGAAGCTCCTAGCGCAATTCTGACTCCCGAACTGCGCTCGGCGATGGGGGAGGCGGCCGTCAAGGCGGCCAAGAGCTGTGGCTACGTAGGGGCGGGTAC
This sequence comes from Bacteroidota bacterium, assembly GCA_041192685.1. GTDB lineage: Bacteria > Bacteroidota > Bacteroidia > Flavobacteriales > Schleiferiaceae > TMED14. The sequence continues at coordinate 2,622 of JBEEMM010000022.1, forward strand.
CGTGGAATTCATTTTTGATGCAAGCGGCGCTTTTTATTTTTTAGAAATGAACACGCGGCTGCAGGTCGAGCATCCGGTAACCGAGGAAGTTACTGGCTTGGACCTCGTCGAAGAACAGATTCGCATTGCCCGCGGCGAAGCGCTGCGATACCGTCAAGAGGACATCAAGCTCAAGGGTCACGCCATCGAACTTCGCGTGTATGCAGAAGACGTGAGCAACAATTTTGTGCCCGACACCGGGACGCTTGAGGTCTACCGAAGGCCCCATGGTGAAGGCATCCGCGTGGACGAGGGGGTGCGCGAGGGGCAGGAGGTTTCGGTCTACTACGATCCCATGCTGGCAAAGCTAATAGCGTGGGGTCCAGACCGTGAAACGGCCCGACTTCGCCTCATCAAGGCGATCGATTCCTATGTCGTGGTAGGGGTCAAGACCACCTTGCGCTTTGGTCGCTTTGTCTTGGAGCATCCTGACTTCATCAGCGGACGCTTTGATACGGGCTTTGTGGCCAAAAACTTCAGCGCGGATTCCCTGCATCCCCGTCCTGAGAATGCCCAATGGGCCGCTGCTTTGGCGGAATCCTACCGCCCCGAGGCTTTGGAGAATCAAGATATGCCCCCGGTAAGTCGATGGAAAGCACGGTACAATCCATGAAGAGGCTTGCTTTCGTTCTGCTCTTTACTGCTCTAGGTGCCGCGAAGGCCCAGGAGGTGCAGACCAACTACAACGGTCAAAAAGGCCAGGGTTCCGTGATTGAGGGAGATACTATTCCCTGGGTTTTTCTGGACGAAATTCTAATTGTCGACAAACCCACCTTCACCGACGTGGAGGCGCGCAAGCGCTATTTGCTCCTGCGGCGCAGGGTTATGAAGGTTTACCCCTATGCCAAAGCGGCCGGCGAGCGTCTGGATTCACTGAACATGAACCTGGCCCAAGAAAAGTCCGCGCGCAAAAGAACCAAGTACACCAAGCGATACCAGGAGTTTTTGGAGCAGCGTTTTGAGGCGGAGCTTCGCAAGCTTACCCGCTCAGAGGGCCAAATTTTGTGCAAACTGGTGTACCGAGAGACCGACCAGACAGTTTTTCAGCTGGTCCGCAAGTACCGCAACTGGATTACCGCAGTGGGGTGGAGCGTTACCGGTTCTTGGTTTGATATCAACATCCGCAAGGAATACGATCCCGTGGGCAATCAAGAAGACGTTTTGATCGAGAAAATTCTGCGGCGCTCCTTTGCCATGGGAGACCTCAGTGAACGCATTCCGATGGACTCCAAGGGAAATCTTCAGGCTCGAAAATGACGGGCCAGTGGATTGCGCCGCTCCTGGAATGCGGCATCGGCACCGCCCTTGAGGCCCTTCGTTTGCGAGTGGTTGAGAACGGTTTTGCTCAAGAAGCCATGAATGCGGAGTCCATGCGCAGAAGGGCTGCAGCATTCCCAGAGGACCGGAGGGCCCTGCTCGTAAGGGTACTTCAGGACCAGAGCGGTCCCGATTGCAGCCCTATACAGCAGGAGCATTTGCAGCGATTGGCTCGCCCTGATTCCGTCACGGTGGCGGCGGGCCAGCAGCTTGTTTCGGCCCTGGGGCCGCTTTATGTGCATTCTAAAATTGCCGAGACGGTGGCGCTTGCGGCCCATTGGACGGCAAAGGGAGTTCCTACTGTTCCTGTTTTTTGGATGGCCAGCGAAGACCACGACATTGATGAGGTGCGTCGGATTTTTTGGCGTGGCAAGGCTGTGGCCGCTTGGGATCGCCCCAGGGAAGCCATTCGCAGCGGCTTGGTTGAGGCCTTGCCCGTGGCGGAGGCAATCAAGGCATGGCTTGACACAAGTCCTGTTCCGGAGTCGGTTCGGGTAGCCGCAGAGCGAAGCGAAGAGGCCTATCGGACTTCTGCCAACCTGGCGGAGGCCACGCGAAGGCTGCTCGCGCACTACCATCCCGAGGTTCTGGTGCTCGATGCATCCGACCCAAGGCTTAAGGCGGCTGCAGGACCACTTTGGCAGGACGAGATTGCCAACCAAACCCTTTTTTGCAGTGCCAAAGAAGCATCGAAGCCATGGGCCGGTGCCGAACCGCCGGTTCCCTTCAGGCAGTCCGCGCTTTTTGCGCTCGACCGCCAGGGCAAGAGACTGCGCATTGATCGAGATTCTCAAGGATCCTGGCTTCGTTCCGACGGTTTTGCCATGGGAAGCGATCGTGACGTGGCTGCCTGGGCCTCGTCGAATCCGCAGGAGGTGAGCCCCAATGCACTCTTAAGGCTTGCCTACCAGGAGTGGATTATGCCCAACGCTGCCTATACGGGCGGGGCTGCCGAGGTTGCCTATGCCCAGCAACTTGCCCCGTACTGGAGGAATTCTGGTTCTCCTCATGCGTTGTGGAGGCTTCGCCACAGCTCGGCTTGGTACTCTGCCAAGGCTCATAAAGCCAGTCAAAAATTTAACTCGGACTTTTTTAGGGGTCCCTGGAATCCCCAACAGGTTCGCCAAAGTATTCTCGAAGAGGCTGGAGCACCGAACCGCAACGGACTTGTGCTCGCCGAGGAGTTTAAAGCAAAAATTACCGAACGATATGGCATGCCAGGGCTTGAGCAATCGGTGGCCGCATGGGTTAAGCGAATCGGCAACGAAGAAGGCAAAATGCTGGAGCGTCTTCGCCGAGAAATTGCACGCAGTCAGGCCAGTAAGCTTAACCATCTGGCGACACTGAGCGACAACCTTCTGCCTTCTGGAACCCTTCAAGAGCGCATTTGGACTCATTTTGACCTCGCGGAATGCGCGGGAGACGATGCCCTTGGTCAATACCTCAAGGCCTTCTCGAGCCAGCAAAATTGGGATGAAGCCGGTTGGTGGGAATTTCGCTGAACCTATTGCGGTCGCCTTACTTTTGTAGTAATGACCGACGCTATTCTAATTCTTGATTTTGGCTCCCAGTACACCCAGCTCATTGCGCGCCGGGTACGCGAGCTCCACGTTTATTGCGAAATCCATCCCTTTCACCATATCCCTAGCGATTGGCAGCAGCAGTTTAAGGCGGTCATCCTCAGTGGGTCTCCCTATTCCACCCTCGAAGAGGCAGCACCCAATCCCGATTTGTCGGAGTTTTATGGACAAATTCCCCTGCTTGGAGTGTGCTACGGAGCCCAGTTTATGGCGAAGACCCGCGGCGGAGAAGTAGCCCGAAGCACCCATCGTGAGTACGGCCGTGCTCATATGAACTTTCTCAAAAGCGATTCGCGCCTGCTCGCTGGAATACCCCTGGGCAGCAGCGTTTGGATGAGCCACGGCGACAGCATCGTGCGGCTTCCGGCCAATGCGGTTGTGGAGGCTACCACCGAGAGCATTCCGGTGGCCGCGTTCCGATTCCGCGATGAAGAAACCTATGGCATACAGTTTCATCCTGAAGTGGTGCATTCCGAGCATGGAACTCAATTGCTGCGGAACTTTGTCTATGAAATTGCAGGCTGTTCGCCGAGTTGGACGCCGGCAAGCTTTATTGACGAGTCCGTTGCCTCTTTAAAAAGCCAAATTGGAGAAGGCAAAGTCGTTCTCGGCCTCAGCGGAGGGGTGGATTCCACCGTGGCGGCAACCCTGCTTGATAGGGCCATTGGGAATAGGCTTCACTGCATCTTTGTAAACAACGGACTCCTTCGCAAAAATGAATTCGAGAGCGTTCTAGCTCAGTACGAGCACCTTGGCCTCAATGTGGTCGGGGTAGATGCCAGCGCAGAGTTCTACGAGGCCCTTCGAGGTCAGGAGGATCCCGAGGCCAAGCGCAAGGCAATCGGTCGCACCTTTATTGAGGTTTTTGACCGTGAGGCACAGCGCATTAAGGGAGTTGACTTTCTGGGGCAGGGAACCATTTACCCCGACGTCATCGAGTCCGTCAGCGTGAACGGACCAAGCGCCACCATTAAATCGCACCACAACGTCGGAGGCCTCCCTGATTACATGAAGCTTCAAATTGTGGAGCCGCTGCGCAGCCTGTTCAAAGACGAGGTCCGCCGAGTTGGAGCCGCCTTGGGCCTCAGACCCGACCTGCTTGGTCGCCATCCCTTCCCCGGTCCAGGCCTTGCAATCCGAATTCTGGGAGAGGTCACTGCCGATAAAGTAGCTATTCTTCAAGAGGTTGACCACTTGTTTATTCAAGGCCTGCGCGACGCGGGATTGTACGATTCAGTCTGGCAGGCGGGCGCAATACTTCTGCCGGTCAAGTCAGTTGGCGTGATGGGCGACGAGCGGAGCTACGAGCAAGTAGTGGCTCTGAGGGCCGTGCAGTCCACCGACGGCATGACCGCAGACTGGGTGCACCTTCCTTATGATTTTTTGGCACGAACTTCGAATGCCATCATTAATCAAGTGCGGGGCGTGAACCGGGTCGTCTACGACATTAGTTCCAAGCCTCCCGCCACTATAGAATGGGAATAATCGACCTAGAACGCTAAAAATGGGATTACTACGCTCTGCCTCGATTTGCCTTTTGCTTGCCACGGCATTCGATGCCTCGGCTCAAGGCAGGGTGCATTGGGCGCTTGTACTCCCTTTTCAGATTCAAAACGACAGTACTGGGGCCAATCCGCAACGCATGGCCACAGAGTTCTATTCTGGGTTTAAGGCTGCCTTGGATTCTGTGAACTATTCAGGCGATTCAATCACTCTTGATATCTATGATTTTGATGAGGCCATGGGCCGAATTGTAAGCGTACAGGCCGACGGACTCAAGCTTTCTCAGTCGCCCAAGGAATTCATGCAAAGCCAAGATGGTCAGGTACTTCGTTATGTTATTGGCCCTTTTAGGGCGGAGGATTCAGAGGCTTTGGCACTGCATGCGAACCCTTCGACCTATGTAATTAATCCCGTTTCGCGGGATGTAAGCGTTACGGGTCTTCCACAGCTCATTGCCTCCGCGCCCAAAAGATACTTGGAGTCTGAGTCCCTAGGTCGATTGGCGGCTAAGGATTTTATCAGCAGACCCAATTCACGCACGGTGCTTTTTGACCTTGGAGACAAGAACAGCCAACTTCAGCGAAGGGCTTTTTTCAAGGGATTTACTCAATTTGGTGGCGACAGCACCAAGGTGCAGATTTGGGACGGTCGTCCCAATGCTAATTTAGTTGAGCGGGTAGGTCGCGACGATTTGATAAGCACTCGATTTGTGCTTCTCGACGATAAGGTTCTAAGCGCCGCACGAATTCTCCAGGGTCTCCGCCAGCGTCCTGCAAGTCAAACGGAGTTTTGGACCGTAAGCAATACCGTGAACAGTCCCTCTTTGGATGCCTTTCTGCTTCTTCGCCAACCCATCGTTTGGGTACAAACCGACCGCCTTGAATTTGCCTCCTACGACGCAGTGGACGAGCAAATTCACCGAGCGCTGGGTGATTCTAAGTCTCGTTGGGCTTGGTTGGGCTACGATACCGCACTCATGCTTTTGGTCAATGAACCGGGTCGCTATACTGGCCCTCGGCGCAGCTACGACTGGGGCTCTGAGCCCCAGGGCGGAGCCTACAACAAAGCCGTAGAACTCTACCGCTACGACCCCAAAGTGGGCGTGAACTCCATACCCATTCCTGCGTTACCCTAAGGCGATGATTGCAGTTGGAATGTTTTTATTAGCCTATGTCCTAATGGAGGGCGCAGCTTGGGCCGCACACCGGTACCTAATGCACGGGCCACTCTGGTCCCTGCACGCAGACCATCACAGCAAAGAGCCTGGATTTTTTGAGAAGAACGATGCTTTTTTCTTGATTTTCGCTATTCCTTCATGGCTCTGCATCATGCTGGGAATGATGCATCAAGCTCCGGAATCGACTGCCTTTGGCTTTGGTATTGCGGCCTATGGCTTTACCTACTTCTTGGTTCATGAAGTCTTTATTCACCAGCGCTTTCGCTGGTGGGTTCATACCGACAACGCCTATTTTAGGGCCGTCCGCCTCAAGCACAAGTGGCACCATAAAACTTTGGGCAAAGAGGGTTCCCAGCACTTTGGCTTGCTTTGGGTTCCCCTGAGTATGGTACGAGACGAGGCTCGTAAAATGAAGCTCGAGCAATGAAGGGCTTGTACCTTTTAATTGATGCCTTGGTTTTTGCTGGTCCGCTCACCCGTGCTTTTGAGCCGCGCATTCGCTACATAGGGCAGACCAAGCACCTAGCCTTTGCGACCCTGCTCATGATGCTCTTGTTTATTCCTTGGGACGTTGCAAAAACCGCCTACGGAGTCTGGGGATTCAATCCGAAGTACCTCATGGGCCCCTCTCTGTGGGGCCTGCCCCTTGAGGAGTGGCTGTTTTTTATAGTCGTGCCCTGGGCTACCTTTTTTATTTACGAAGTTCTGCAGCTGTTTTTCCCCTGGAAGTCCTCAAAGTCCGCCTCGTTTTGGTTGGTCGGATTCATCGGCCTGACCTGTATCGCCTTGGCTTTAACGCATACTGATCGCTGGTACACCCTTACCGCATCAGGCGGACTCGCCTTGGGTTCTACCTGGCTTGTTTGGCAAAGGCCCTGGTGGACGGCTGCTTTTTTGCGGAGCTGGGGCCTAGGTCTCATACCGTTTTTTATGGTAAACGGAATCCTTACCGGAGCCTTTTTACCTGAGCCAATCGTGTGGTATAATAATGCCGAGAACCTTGGGCTTCGCATTGGCACCATTCCCATCGAAGATGCTTTATATGGAATGCTGATGATGCTTGTTTACACCGCCGGCGTTCACTGGTCTCGTGCGAGCTTTTGGTATTCGAGCGATAAGTAGCCCGAGAGTTGGCATTGCTTGATTGTATAAGTAGTTAGTCTTAGCCAATGCTTAGGTGCTTTCTTGTCGATCAATAAACACTTTAAGGATTCAGAAGCTATAAAAAGTGCGTCACATTTTTTATTTGACCAGGGCGGAACGTCATTTAAAGCGAGCAGCAATCGTTCTGCCGCATCCAATAAATCGGGCTTTTTTTTGGTGTAACGGGATTGCAGCAAACCTGTAGCGCTTTCAAAGCACCATTTTGGCAGTCCTGAATGAAGATGGAGCGAAACCACATTTTAAACATAGTAGCATAATATTACTGAGCCATGATAATAATGTTAAATTTGCCTGAAATTACCGTTCTATGCTTACCCGACGCCACCTACGCATCAAAACGATGCAAGCACTTTATGCGTACGTTCAGTCCGACCTCAGCGACGCAGAGTTGGGAGTCCGCCAGCTCGAGAAAAGCATTGGAGAAATACACCATCTCTACCTCTATGAACTCCGAATCTTTTGGCATTTTAGGCACTTTATGGAGGAGCGTCTTGAGCTAGAGCCCAACAAGCAGTTCGCGAATTCAGCCAGGCAGGCGCAGCTCAAGCACTTTTTGAATTTACCCTTCTTGACGCAGATTACCTCCGACGACGCAGTCATTAAGGCATGGGAGCAGAATGGAATTCACTGGGGAGAGTCGGTAGATGTTCTGAGGTCCTTGTTCTTTAAGTACTGGACCCAGTGGAGCGATAACCCATTTTGGACCGCCCCCGAGCTCCAAACCGCCGAGGCGCAGATTTCGCACATGCGCTTGTTCTATCGGGATTTTCTCGCCAACGAAGACGTGCTCCACCAGCTCTACGAAGCAATCAACCTACACTGGTCCGACGACCTGGATGCTGCGCAGATGATGGCCGTGCAAACCATGCAGAATGCACGCAAAAATCAATCGGTACTGGTCTCTCTTTATCGAGACAAAAAAGACTCCGAGTTTGCAAGAGACCTCTACCTGCACACCCTGCGCCATGCTCAGGAATGGAAGGACCGCATGATTAGCAAGGCAAAGCAATGGGATTTTGACCGCATGGCTCCCGTGGATCGAACCATTGTTCAAATGGCCCTCAGTGAAATCGTTGCCTTTGCCGAGATCCCGATCAAGGTTAGTATTGATGAGGCCATTGAAGTAGCAAAGCAGTATGGCTCACCCAAGGCAGGTTCTTTTGTAAACGGACTCTTGGATGCCTTAGTGGAGGACCTTAAGGCAGAAGGTCGCATTCAAAAGTTAGGAAGAGGGCTGATTGGCGCCTAATTTTGCCGTCATGAATACACGTCTTTTTACCGCCTTCGCCGCAGCGAGCCTCTTATGGTCTTCCTGCGCCAACCCCAGTGATCAAGTTAAATCCCAAGAAGAGCAAATGGCCTTGCAGGCGGTACAGAGCGCAGAGCTCCCCGTTATTGCGTTTATGGCGGAGTCGCACGACTTCGGCACCATCAACGAAGGCGAAGTCGTCGAGACGGAATTTAAATTCACGAATACCGGAGAAGCTCCACTCATCATTTCTGCGGCTCAAGGCAGCTGCGGCTGCACGATTCCTGAATACCCTAAGGAGCCCATTGCTCCGGGTGAAGAAGGCAGGATTCTTGTGAGCTTCAACAGCGAAGGCAAGCCAAACCAGCAATCCAAAACGGTCACCTTGACCACCAACGCGGTCCCAAGCACCAAGGTGCTCTCCATCACCGCCAACGTTACTCCAAAATCCAAATAACTATGAATCTTTTTCTGCAAGCCAATGCTGAGGGTGGAATCGCCGGCTTTTTGCCCCTGATTGCCATTCTAGCCGTTATGTACTTTTTCTTTTTGCGTCCGCAAATGAAGCGCCAAAAAGAAGAGACCAAGTTCCGCAACGTACTCGCTAAGGGAATGCGTGTAGTAACAAGCTCGGGCATTCACGGCAAGATTTCAGACCTTGACGAGCACACTTTTGTGCTTGAATCCGAGAACAGCCGCCTGCGGTTTGAGCGTTCTTCGGTGAGCAAAGAGCTCACGGCCGCGCGCTTCCCAGAGAGTGCCAAGGTCGAGGAGAAGAAGTAATCTTCCTTTGATTTAAGGGGACAGGGGGAGTGATTCCCCAAGGCGAAGCGAGATTTTTAAATGCGCTTGAGCTGCTCCTTCAGCATTTTGAGCTGCTCCGAGAGCATGCCTTTTTCGTCAAGTTTCTTAGCTTCAGTCAACAAGGCTTGGGCTTCTTGCTTGCGTCGGCGCGACATGGCCATTCCTGCCAATTGCATTTTAGCTAGGGCCTGGTCGGACTTCATTCGCAAACCCGTGTTAAGCGCTTTGCGCATGAAGGATTCAGCCTGAGCAAGATTGGTCTGCGACAGCATGAGTCCGCGCAAAAAGAAATAGTAGGCCAACTGCCCCTTGATTAGGGTTTGGTCCGGATGCTTTAGGGCGTCAAGCTGGCTGTTTGCGTTGGTGAAATTTTGAGAACGCAGGTACCATAGGGCCAATAAAATGCGTTCGTTGCGAAAGTGCAGAAGAACGGGGACACCCGCAATCAGGGTAAGAAAAATGCCATTTCCCCAGCTTCCGTCGATGTATTGGTAGGTTGCAAAGGCCAAAATGGCTGCGGCCAAGGCCAGGCGTAGGTAGCGTCGAATCATGGCGCAAAAGTAGGTCAGCAGCCCCTGAGGATTTTTATTCTGCGGTCGATTCTTCTTGATTTCATTATTGCTGTCTTGGTTGCGCTTGGGCGGTCGGTCGCGCAGTTCCTATAGTTGGCTTTTTAGGTTATCAACCTGGCATGTGCAAAACTTAGTGGACTTAACCTTGGCGTAATTGACTAAGGGGCTAATTTCAGCACAGATTAAATCGCTCTTTATGCCAGTCGCTTCTAAAAAGGTTCGCAAGATTTTTGTTCTCGACACCTCGGTCATACTCTACGACCACAATGCCATCATGAATTTTGAAGAGCACGATGTGGCCATACCCATCCCGGTGCTCGAGGAATTGGACGAGTTTAAAAAAGGGTCCGATACCAAGAATTTTGAGGCGAGGGAGTTCATTCGAATGCTCGATAAAAAGGCTGAGAACAAGTCGCTGACCGATTGGATTTCTTTGGACGGACCCAAGCGCGGGAAATTCCGCGTAATAATGGATACGCCCGGCCTGGGCGTGGACGCCACCTCAATTTATGGAGCGGGCAAGATGGATCACAAGATTCTCAATGCTGCCCTGTATTTGAAGGAACAGGAGCCCCATCGCCCAGTGATACTCGTGACCAAGGACATTAATTTGCGTCTTAAGGCCAAGGCCCTTAATGTTCAGGCAGAGGACTACCTCACGGGTAAGGTTAAAGAAAGCGATACCGTCTTTACCGGGAGGGCTGAGCTTGATGGCTTCCCAGAGAAGCTTCTTCAAACGCTTTATGAGCAAAAAAGCGTGCTCATTGACCCCAGTCTAAAGGCCAATCAGAAGCTCAACCTCAAGCCCAACATTTTTTATATTTTGAAGTCGGGCAAGAGCAGCGGTCTGGGATTTTTCAATGCACAAACCTCAGAGATGGAGTTGGTCGAGAAGGCTGCCTACTATGGCATCAAGCCGCGGAACTCAGAACAAACGTTTGCGCTGCACGCCATTATGAATCCGCACATAAAATTGGTTACGTTAACGGGTGTGGCCGGAACCGGCAAAACCCTTTTGGCCTTGGCGGGTTCGCTGGAGCAAAGGCGTGATTTTAAGCAGATTTATCTTGCGCGACCCATTGTACCGCTGAGCAATCGCGACATCGGATTTTTGCCCGGAGATGCCGAGCAAAAAATTAATCCCTACATGCAGCCCCTTTGGGACAACCTCAAGTTCATCAAAAACCAGTTCGGCGAGCGGGACCGCAACTACAAGCAAATCGATGAAATGGTGGCTAACGAGAAAATCCTAGTTACTCCGCTTGCCTACATACGCGGGCGTTCCTTGAGTAACGTGATTTTTATTGTGGATGAGGCCCAAAACCTTACTCCGCATGAAGTAAAAACCATCATTACTCGAGCGGGAGAAAATTCAAAGTTCATTTTTACCGGAGACGTGCGCCAAATTGACACCCCATACCTGGACGAACAGTCCAACGGCCTGAGCTACCTCGTGGATCGACTTAAGGGTCAACCGCTTTATGCGCACGTTTCGCTAGCCAAGGGAGAGCGGAGCGAACTCGCTAACCTGGCTAACGACATGCTCTAGGCTAGTGGGAGCGCGGGCCTGCGGCTTTAATCTCGGCTGCAGTACCCTCTTCGAATTTGGTAAAATTGGTCTGAAACAGCGAAGCCAGGCGCTTAGCACCTGCATCATAAGCCTCCTTGTCGGACCACGTTGCTCGGGGGTCAAGAATTTCAGACAAAACCCCAGGGCATTCTGAAATTCGAGCTAAGCCGAAGTAGGAATCGGTCACTGTGGGTGCGGAATCGAGCTCTCCCGACATGGCTGCCTGAATGAGTCTGCGCGTATTCTTGAGTGAAATTCGCTGTCCGGTGCCGTAGGCTCCTCCGGTCCAGCCCGTGTTGACGAGCCAAACTTGAATGTCGGTTCCTGCGAGCTTGCTCATGAGCATCTCCGCATACTCCGAGGGGTGCAGGGGCATAAATGGTGCACCAAAGCAAGCAGAGAATGCAGCTTTTGGTTCAGTTATTCCTGCTTCAGTGCCGGCTACCTTGGCGGTGTAGCCACTCATAAAATGGTATGCTGCCTGCGATCGCGTTAGTTTGGAGAGCGGAGGCAAGATTCCGTAAGCATCTGCGGTCAAGAAGAAGACATGCTTTGGGGCCGGACCCTGCGAGGGAAGCACGCAGTTATCAATGTGGTCGATGGGGTAGGAGACCCTGGTGTTTTCGGTAATTTTCTTGTTGGAATAGTCGGGGATTCCCTGCGCGTCGAGAACTACGTTTTCAAGCAAGGCCCCCGGGCGAATGGCCCTAAAAATTTCAGGCTCCTTTTCTTCGGTGAGGTCGATGACCTTGGCGTAGCATCCGCCCTCAAAGTTGAATACGAGTCCGCCTGCGGTCCAACCGTGCTCGTCATCGCCAATGAGTTGGCGGTTCGGGTCAGCGCTCAGGGTGGTTTTGCCCGTGCCCGAGAGTCCGAAGAAGAGCGCGGTAGAACCGTCCTTACCCATGTTGGCGGAGCAGTGCATGGGCAGGGTGTTGTGCTGGGTGGGTAGCAAAAAATTCAAAGCGCTAAAAATGCCCTTTTTCATCTCGCCGGTGTAGCCTGTTCCGCCGATGAGAATAGTTTTATCCTCAAAGCTTAGAATGGCAAAATTGCCCTGGCGGGTTCCGTCGCGCTCGGCTTCGGCCTCAAAACCGGGTGCGTGCAGAATGGTCCATTCGGGATTCAGGCCTGCAAGTTCATCCGTAGATGGGCGAAGGAACATGTTGTAGCAGAACAAATTATGGTCAGGAAACTCATTAATCACTCGAATGCTGATGCGCACGGAATCCTCTGCGCCGGCAAAGGCATCGCGCACGAACAGGTTTTTGCCGTCGAGGTAGTTTAAAACCCGAGACTTAAGCGCGGTGTATCGCGCTTTATCGAAGGGAATATTAACGGTTCCCCACCAAACCCGATCCTCGGTAAGGCTGTCGCGAACGATGAAGCGGTCCTCCGGCGCGCGTCCGGTGAACTTGCCAGTGAGAACGTTTAAAACTCCGTTTGAAGTGAGCTCTCCTCGATTGGCATCAAGGGCAAGTTTAGTGAGGGTTTGAGGATCAAGCTGATACTGAAATTTAGAATGGCTAAGGCCAGCAATAGCTAATGAATGTTCAGAAAGACTAGGGTTCATTGGAGTATAAGATCAAGGGGGTTACCGCAAAATTAAGGTACCTTGCACCCTCATTCGAACACTGTGAAGAAAATCGCTGTCCTCGGAGCAGGTCGTTCTGCCGGCCCCCTCATTGAATACTTAGCGACCCATCCCGATTCTAGGGCTTGGGAATTAAGCGTTTATGATCAGGATTCTGAATCCTTGGCGCAAAAATGCCGATCATTCGAAAATGTTTTATTTACTGCTTGCGACCTAAACAATGAAGAATTG
>JBEEMM010000023.1:0-15189 GCA_041192685.1 Bacteroidota bacterium
GTTTGGTGCAAGCTGGCAATGGGGACCTTGGTCCCGCCCAGGGTTTGAACCTCAATTTGGGGTAGGGGCTGTGCCTCTGCAAGAAAGCCGACCGCCAACAGCGCGGAGTATAGCAACAATTTCATGCCCTCAAGGTACGGCAATTGCCAAAGAGGTTCCTAGTTCCGCGGCGATTTGGACCAAAAAATAAGCGCCGAGGCATAACCTCGGCGCTTGGATATTGGACTAAAAATGCCTTAGTGCTGAACCGTGAATCGCAGAGTCTCTACGCGGTCATTAAGAGCAATCTTCACCGTGTAGACGCCGTTAGCGAGGTCTGCAACATTCAGATCAATGCTTTGCATGCCTGCTTCAACCGAAGCAGTTTGGACGATCACCGTCTGGCCGTTGAGGTTGATTACCTCCACAAGTGCGTCTCCGGCCTCTGATACTTGAAGTGAAACCTTTACCGCATCGCGAGCAGGATTAGGATAAAGCTTAGCCTGTACCGATTGAATTTCGTCTTCGCCCAGGGCGGCAGTGTTAATCCAGAAGTTGTCGAGCCACAGGTTGTTGCCGTAGGCGGAATTGCACTCAAACTTCACGATCAGCTCCTGACCCGCAAACTGCGAAAGGCTAATGGTGTTCGGGTACCATTGCGTAGGCTGCGGAAAGAACCGGCTTGTTGAATTGGCCGCGGTAGCGAGGGCCGTGCCCGATTTGTCGAAAACGTTGGTCCAAGTGGATCCGCAGTTCGAAGAAACAAAAACCTTCAAACCGTCGGCTTCTCCAGCGTACGATGCGTAGGCATGGTTGAAATAGAGCTTGTGGTTGGCGGTGATTCCGCTCACCTTGGGGGTGATGATGCTCGCCTGCGCTCCGGACTGCATGGTGAAGAAGTCCACCATAAGCGACTTCGCAGACTGTCCGTATCCGCCTAGTTCCTGGGGCAAGCCATTGACCTGCGCCTTAGAAACCACGGTAACAAGGGGCTTGGTCGCAGTATTGTAAAGCAGAACGTGACCGGCAGGAATTGAATTAAAGCTGGTTGATTCCATATCCTCAGAGTAGGGAGCGGGCGTAGGGGTACTGTTTAAAACCGCAGCAATAAGGGGTGCAGACATGTTGTTCATGCCATTGACGTCTCCGGTGCCGTTGGGTGAACTCACGGTGGCGACCAAAGAATTAGTACCAGCGGGAAGCGTTACCTGTGGGAAGGTTACTACTGCTGTGGCGCCAGCACTTAGGCTTCCGGTCCAGTTTTGAGTAACGGGAGTTCCGCCGTTGATGGCGTAGGCCACGGTTGCCGACGTGATGGCAAGACTGCCTTCGTTTTTGATGGTAACCATAGGCGTGGTTGTGCCGTTGCAAAGTCCAGGCGTCGCTGCAGTAAAGGCATTAACACCAATATCAGGAAGTCCTGCAATGGTCGTAGCGGTGGTGCGGGATGCGTTGAGCACCGACTTGTTGCTGTTGTCTTGAATGAAGGCTACCACGGCGACCTTGTTCAGATTTGCCAAGTAGGAGGGGGCGGCTACTTTAAAGACAAACATTTGTGTTTGGCCTGAAGTCCAGCTGTCGACCATGGTGGTTCCGCTTGCATCAGGTACCATCTTGCGCATAACCTGGTAGAAAGTAGTCTCACCATTGGATCCAGGAGCTGAAGGGTAGTTTACCTCTTCTTCGATCACAGCTACATGAAGCTTGAGGGAGCCGGCGGCACCTGAAGCGACGGTTGCGCTTCCTGCATTAGCAACAAAAACACCAATTTGAATCGAGTCATAACCGGCGGTCCACTGATGGCTTGCCGTGATGTTCAAGGGGGCAGCAGTGTTGTAACGATTATTAATAGTGGAGGTGGTAACAATGGTTCCTGGCGAGCCTGGTCCGCTGCCGTCCATCACCGAATTGGGCACGCCCGTTACGTTGTAGTACTGAACTCGGGCTGCAGCCTCCGTCGGATTAGCGGCATTCATCGGGTCGACGCCGGGCCAGCTCGTTTGGTATTTAAGGGCAACGACCTTAGTGGCGTTGGCGTCTAAAAGCGTTTTAAGTGCGGGATTCTGAGACGCACAAGGTCCGCAAGAAGCTTGCGTGAAGTGCTCCACTAAAACCAGGCGATTTTGGCCAAAGGCTGCCACACTAACGAGGCAAACGAGTAGGGTGCTTACTATATTTTTCATGAATTTAGAAATTGTAATTTTTTATGACTGAAGGTAAAATTAACCTTAAATAATCGCGCTGGCAAGTTTGTGTTTGCTTAAGTAGAGGAATTACCTTTACAGGATGCAGAAATATTGGATTTTATCGCTTGCCTTAATTAGTGCACAGCTCGCAAGTGCCCAAAGTTTAATGGTTACCTCCATGGACAGCATTGCCTACGTGAATAGCCATAATGGAACACAGGCTACTGCTCATATATCGGTAAAGAATAGTTCGGCCTCTGCAAAAGACTACCGAGTGGTACGCCGCAGAATTGGAACAACCGGATTGGTGGACTCCAACTACTTCTGCTGGGATCTCTGCTACCCCACATGGGCCAACCAGAGTCAGGGTACGGTGACCATCGCTCCCGGGGCCACTGCCAATGATTTCTCGGGCTATGCCTACGTGCGGGATTCTTCGGCCAACGGTCAAGACAGCATTTGGTACACCTTCGTGAACGCAGCAGATGCAAACGACAGCCTACAGGTGCCGGTGGTCTATGCCTTCAACCGCTACGTTTCTAATTCGGAGTCCGCGCTGCCTTTGCTGTCGGTTTATCCCCAGCCTGCCTCAGCGGGCCAGCGTGTTTATGGTATTCCGACGAATGCTCTTAAACTGGAGTGGATGGATCTTGCTGGTCGCGTGCATGAGGCAATCAGTCAAAATGACGGTTCTGTTTTGGCGCCTTCCGCTCAAGGAATTTGGATTCTGAGGGCCTACTTCCAAAACGGAGTTAGGACTACCAGGGTTCTGCTGCAGTAGGCGGCATACTAATTTTAATTTTTTGACGTTTAGTCAGGTATGCTTTACCACCTCAGAGGAACCCTTGAACGCAAGACCCCAACCTATGTGGTTATGGACTGCGGGGGTGTGGGCTACCTCATTCATATTTCGCTCACCACCTTTGGTCAGCTCCCGGATTTGGGAAAGGCAGAATTGCTTCTGCACCCGGTTTACCGCGAAGACGCACAATTGCTCTTTGGTTTTGCCACCGAGCTGGAACGCGATGTTTTTGTGCTTCTGAATTCCGTTTCGGGAGTGGGAGCTAGCACTGCGCGAGTCATTTTATCTACCCTGCGTCCTGAGGAGGCCTTGTCGGTAATTGCCAACGGCGACTCGGGAAGCCTTCAGCGCATCAAGGGAATTGGAGCCAAGACCGCACAGCGAATTATTATAGACATTCGCGATAAGGCCATTAAACTGGGCGCTTCAGCCCCAATGGCCTCCGGAGGCACTTCTGCCCGTCAGGAGGCACTCGAGGCACTTTTGGTTCTGGGCTTCGCCCGCGTGGCTGTCGAGAAGGTTCTATCTGCCCTCTCGGCCGAAGAGCTGGAATACAGCCTTGAAGACTTAATCAAACGCGCTCTAGCCCGACTCTAATGCGCATGCGGTGGACACTGAGTCTGCTGGGATTGCTGGCAGTGCTGAATCTTGAGGGCCAGGATACCACGGGTACGGGCTGGCCAATGCCGGGCCTTCCCAATCCTCCCAACTGGAAGACCGAGGTTACCTACGACCCCGTTACTGGTTTTTACATCCTTCAGCGCACTGTTTCTGGAGTGCCCGTCGGAGCACCGAGGTACCTTAGCGCAGCGGACTACCAGGCAATGCGGTTTCGCGAACTAGAATCCGACTATTGGCAAAACCGATGGTCTCAGAACGACGCGTCATCAGACCGAGGCGGGTCGAGCCTCGTTCCCGACATGAGCATAACGAGCCCGGTACTTCGCGATATTTTCGGTTCGGACAAACTCGAAATTCGCCCAACCGGCAGTGCCGAGCTGCGGTTTGGTCTGCGCTACCAGCACATTAAAAATCCCATTGTTCCCGAGCGGAATCGCCGAACCCTCGCCTTTGACTTTGACCAAAAAATGCAAATCAGCGCGGCGGGCAAGCTGGGCGACCGCCTCAACCTCAACTTTAATTTTGACACGGAAGCAACCTTTGCCTTCGAAAACAAAATAAAACTGGACTTCAAGGGCCAAGAAGACGACATTCTCAAAGGTTTTGAAATGGGAGACGTGAGTTTGCCCACCAACGGTAGCCTAATTACCGGCGTCCAGAGCCTGTTTGGCCTCAAAACCCAAATGCAGTTTGGCAAAACAACGGTGACCACGGTCTTGGCCGAGCAGCGCTCCCAAAGCCAGAGCATGAACATTCAGGGCGGAGCTTCCACTCAAGAGTTTCGAATTCAGGCAGACGCTTACGAGGCAAATCGCCACTTTTTCTTAGCGCAGTTTTTTAGGGACCGCTACGAGCAGTGGTTGGGCACCCGCCCGATAATTCAGTCGCCCATGCAAATAACCCGGGTTGAGGTTTGGCTGACCAACCGCCGAAACAATCCCACCGAGGTGCGCAATCTGGTCGCCTTCTTAGACCTCGGTGAGGCAGAGGGCGCGGCCTACCGAAGCCCTTCGTCGTCCCTGCCGGGCGAGGCAATTTTTCCTGGTCCCAGTGCGGACCCTTGGCCATCGAACCGAGTAAACCGCTTGGATCCCCAAGAGCTGATTTCTCGGTTTGCCTCCGTGCGCGACGCGGCTTCTGCGGGTTCTTCGCTCAACAGCTCGGGCTACGACGCCAACATCGAATACGCCCAATTGACCAACGCGCGCATGCTGCAGCCCAACGAGTACAGCTTTCACCCGCAGCTGGGCTACATTTCGCTGAACACCTCACTCAATCAAGACGAAGTCATTGCGGTGGCCTACCAGTACACCGTCAACGGTCGGACCTACCAAGTTGGTGAGTTTTCTAACGACGGAATCGTTGCGCCCAAGTCGCTCATTCTTAAATTACTAAAGCACCAAATTCTCAACGTTCGCAGCCCGGCATGGGACCTCATGATGAAGAACGTCTACAGCCTCAACGCGTTCCAATTGAGCCCAGAAGACTTTCGCCTGGAGCTGCTCTACGTGAACGACGAAACCGGTTTGCCCATTCCGTTTTTGCCCAAGTCAAGCGTTAAGGATCAACTGCTGGTGCAGGTCCTGCAAACCGACAAGGTCAATACCAACGGCGATCCCTTCCCAGACGGACTCTTTGACTTTGTGGAAGGATTGACCGTCCTGTCTACCACGGGCCGAATTTTCTTGCCTTCCCTGGAACCCTTTGGCTCCTCCCTTTATAAGCAGCTTAGTACGGCCGAAGAGCGCAAGAGGTACGTCTACCAAGAGCTCTACGATTCGACCCTGTTCCGCGCCCAGGAGCAAACCCAAAAGAATAAGTTTTTGCTTCGCGGACGCTATAAATCCGCGGGCGGATCCGTCATTCAGCTGAATTCCTTTAATATTCCGCGCGGATCCATTTCGGTGACGGCCGGGGGGAACATGCTTACCGAGAACCAAGACTTTACCGTGGACTACGCCCTTGGTCAAGTGCGTGTTATCAACGAAGCCATTCTGCAGAGCGGAGTTCCTATTCGGGTAAGTTTTGAGAATAACTCCCTGTTTAATTTTCAGGCAAAGACCTTCACGGGCGCCACGGTAAGCCACCAGCTTAGGCCCAACTGGACGGTTGGCGGCTCCATTCTGCAGCTGCGCGAGGGTGCCCTCACCCAAAAAGTATCTGCCGGCGACGAACCCGTGCGAAACTCGATTTGGGGCATGAACACGCAGTACGAGAAGACCCTTCCGGGCCTGACTCGCGCCCTTGATAAGCTGCCCTTTGTCTCCACCAAGGCGCCGTCCAGTGTGCTTCTTACGGGCGAAGTCGCGCAGCTCATACCCGGATCGCCGCGCATCATCAGCGTCAACGGAGAGCCCACTACCTACCTCGACGACTTTGAGAGCAGCCAAACGGCCATTGACCTGCGCGGAACCATTACCTGGCAGCTCTCCTCGATTCCCGAAGGCCAGCCCGAACTTTTTAAGGAGGCGGATTTTACCAACAACTGGGCCTCCAACTACAACCGCGCCCGGCTCTCTTGGTACGTCATTGACAATTCGTTTTTTACCGGCACAAGCATAACGCCCATTAACATTCGAAACAATCCGGCCATTACCAGCGACCACCGACAGCGCATGGTGCCCTTTGCCGAGGTCTTCCCGAACATAACCCTCGACCCAAGTCAGGCGCGCAACATCAACACCTTTGACCTGCAGTTTGACCCGACCGAGCGCGGACCTTATAACTACGACGTTCAGGGTCTAAGCGGAATCTCCGCGGGCATTAATCCCGACGGAAGCCTCAAAAATCCCCGCAGCCGTTGGGGAGGCATCATGCGGCAGCTCACCATCAACAATTTTGAAGAGCAAAACATCGAGTTTGTTCAGTTTTGGGTAATGGACCCCTTCTTGGACGACCCCAGTGCCCCGGGCGGTGACGTTTACCTGCACTTGGGTAACGTGTCCGAGGACATTCTCAAAGACGGAATGCAGTCCTTTGAGCACGGCCTGCCTTCGGACGGCTCGCGAAGAGACGTAGACTCTTCCATGTGGGGCTATGCCTCAAAGTACCAGCCGGTGGTCGATGCATTCGACAACAGCGATGCCTCTCGACCCAACCAAGACGTGGGTGTCGACGGACTAATGGACCAGGACGAGCGCCGTTGGGTTGGGCCCAATTCCGGGACCTACCTCAACAGCATTCAGTCGGCCTTTGGAGCGGCAAGCCCGGCCTATGTTACGGCGCAGGTAGATCCCGCAGCCGACAACTTTGCGTACTACCGAGGCAGCAGTCAGGACCAAGCCGACGCCGATATTTTGCGCCGCTACCGCTACTTCAACAACCCCGACGGAAACTCGCGGACCGACCTAATTGATGGGCAACCTGCGATGAGCACCAACATGCCCGACAAAGAAGACGTCAACCGCGACGCAACTCTTAACCGCTCGGAGCAGTACTTCAGCTACAAAATTTCCATGCGCCCCGAGGACCTGGTGATAGGCACTAACTACATTGCCGACATCTACGAGACCACCACCGACCTTCTGCCCGACCAAACGCGCAGACCGGTTCGCTGGATCCAATTCAAAATTCCCGTTTTTGAGCCCGACCAGCGCGTCAATGGGGCGCAGGACTTTCGCTCCATCCGCTTTGCCCGTTGGATTCTGCACGATTGGCAGCAGCCTGTAGTTATTCGCATGGCCCGACTCGACCTAGTCCGAGGCGAATGGCGTCGCTACCGGTTCAACCTCGATGCCTCGCGAGAAATGATTCCCGTTGACGAGTCCGTTGCTACCACCTTTACCGTCAATGCGGTAAACCTTGAAGAGAACGGCGGTCGCGTTCCAGTAGCCTACCGCATGCCTCCAGGAATTCGCCGCCAGGTATTGCTCGGCAACACCTCGCTTCTTCAGCAAAACGAGCAGTCCCTGAGCATGCGCACCTGCGGACTTCGCGACGGAGACGGCCGTGCCGTGTTTAAAAACACCAGCGTCGACATGCGCATGAACAAGCGCCTTAAGATGTTTGTGCACGCAGAGGCTGCCGACGATCCCAACCTC
Organism: Bacteroidota bacterium; assembly: GCA_041192685.1. Classification (GTDB taxonomy): domain Bacteria; phylum Bacteroidota; class Bacteroidia; order Flavobacteriales; family Schleiferiaceae; genus TMED14. Next base: position 7,629 of record JBEEMM010000023.1, read on the forward strand.
CTGAAGGATGAGGACGTTCGGTTGTTTGTGCGCATCGGCAACGACTACAGCCAAAACTACTACGAGTACGAGATGCCCCTCACGGTCACGCCCTGGGCTACCACCGCAGAAGACGTTATTTGGCCAAGCGCCAACGATGTAGACATCGAATTTGCCCTATGGACCGCCTTAAAACTGGAGCGTGACGCGGCCATGCAGACCAACCCCAACGTGAGCAGCGCCCTTCCCTTTGAGCGGGTAATTGGCGACCGTACCTACCGGGTCGTGGGAACACCCAACCTGGGATGGGTCCGCACGGTGATGATTGGCCTAAGGAATCCGCGCCGCAGCGCATCGAACCAGAACGACGACGGAATGGACAAGTGCATTGAGGTTTGGGTTAACGAACTGCGAATGACCGAGTTTGACAACAGGGGAGGGGTGGCCGGACTCGCCCGCGGAACCGTGAAGCTCGCAGACTTGGGGCAGGTCGCACTAAGCGGAGGGTTCTCAACCCCGGGCTTTGGAACCCTTGACATGGCGCCCAACGAGCGCAACAAGTTCAGCGCCATGAACTACGACCTTCAGACCAACCTTGATTTGCATCGCTTTCTTCCGGCCAGCAGTCGGTTGCGCTTGCCGGTATTCATAACCCAAGCTCAGGATTGGAAAACCCCAATGTTCAATCCCTACAATCCCGACATTGAAATGTCCAAGGCCCTGGCCAATCTGCAGAGCCAAGATGGAAGGGACTCCCTGCGTTCCATGGTCAGTGATTTTCAGCAGAGACGGGCAATTGCCTTCACCAACGTCAGAATTGACCGCGCCTCTGGGGCCCCTCAGGGCGGACGCGCTGCGGCAAACGGTCCGCCGGCCATGGACGGATTCAACCCCAAGGGAGAGTCCGAGCCGGAATTGCAAGGTGGCAGCGGAGACAAGATCAAGCTGCCCAAGAAACCCCGCCCCTGGGACATAGAAAACCTGAGTGCGACCTATGCCTTTAACGAGGTGCTGCGTCGCGATGCCAACACCCTTCAGGACCTGCGCCACGAGAACCGCGGTAGCCTCGCCTACACCTACCAGTCGCAACCGATCAACATACAGCCATTTAAAAATTTGAAGCCCAAGAGTTTGGCAATCATTCGAGACGCCAACATCAACCTGACGCCTTCGAGAATCAGCATCCGCACAGACCTGCTTAGAAGCCAGCAGATTATGCAAATGCGCAACGTAGACAACCCCAAGTTTCAGTTGCCCATTACCTACAACAAGAACTTCACGATGGACCGCAACTACAACGTGATATGGGATCCGACCAAGACCTGGAAGCTGGACTACACGGGCAGAGTGCGGCTGCGCTTTGACGAACTTCCCGGGCCCGCCTCGGCCGACAGCGTGCGCGATTTCTTGGCGCAAAGCCTCAGTTCGGGCGGACGTCCTACGGAATACCACCACACTATTAATACGACCTGGGCCATACCGATCAATAAGATACCCCTGCTTAGCTTCGTTCAAACCCAAGTGCGCTACACGGCCGACCTGGATTGGAAGACCAATTCCCTTTGGGCTACGCGGCCAGGACTGGATTCCCTGAATTTCGGAAACACGGTTGAATCCAGCGGCAAGTGGAACGCCTCGGCCAATGCAAACATGGTGACGCTGTACAGCCTGATTCCCGGCTACAGCAAGCTTAAAAAGCCTTCGCGGACCAATACCGCCACCGCCCGAGGTGCAAAGCCTCCAGAGACGGCAAAAGGAGCCGGCGGCAAGAAGGTCGAGGAGGCAAAGCCGTCGCTGGCAAAAACGCTCTTTATTGGGGTTGTAGACCTAGCCACCATGCTAAAAAGTGTTAACGCGACCGCCAGCCTGAATACCGGCTCCCTGCTTCCCGGGTTCAGAACAGTACCCGTTTTTAGCGGTCTAACTCCCGAGTCGGACTTCGCTCCCGGCTGGAAGGCGGCCCTGGGACTGCCCCATGACCTGCCGTCTTTGGCTGCCGGCAGTGGCTGGCTGCTCGAGAATCCGCGCCAACCGCTTCGGGCCACCGAGGCGACTACGCGAAACATCACTTTAAGGGCCCAGCTGGAGCCGCTTCAAGACATGCGCATCACCCTGAACGCCAACCAGACCTACGGGCGCCAGGCTTCCTATACCTACCGGTATTCCACGGGAACCGGTTTGGATTCGCTCTTTTCTCAGGGTTTCCATGCTTTTAACCCCCAAGAAATGCTTACCTACAGCGGGTCATGGCTTTCTCTTCCGTCGGCCTTTGACGTCAGCAAAGAGCCCGACTACTCCAGTGCGGCCTACGACCGCTTTAAGGCGGCCCGACTTGAGGTGTCTCGCCGCATGGCAGACCGTCAGGCCATCATAGACCCCAATTATTCCAACACTTTTATCGACTACTCGGACTCTTCGCGTTACGGATACGACGGTTTTTCGGTGCTCCATACCGACGTACTGGCCAACGCCTTTCTTGCTGCCTACGGGAACCGCGCCACATCAAACCTGCCCATAGGAAACTACAGTGCGCTGCCCTTCTTCCCCAACTGGAATCTTACTTATACTGGATTGATGCGCCTAAAGGCAGTGCGCAATGTGTTTACGGCGCTCAGTTTGAGCCATTCTTATGCGAGCACCATGACGGTTTCTGGCCTTCAGACCCACATGCTCAGGGCGCAGCGGCTGCAGGACAGTCCCCTGGATTTGTTTCCGCGCAACGACAACTTAGACATTATGCCCGACCGTCAGGTTGGTCAGATTTCGGTTTCGGAATCCTTTTCGCCCTTAGTCGGTGTGGATTTACGCACTCGAAACAATGCCTCCTTCAAGCTCAACTACGGCATGATGCGGCAGCTTAACCTAAGTATGGCCAACAACCAGCTTACCGAGAGCAAGGCCCAGGATGTAACCCTTGGTTTTGGCTACATCATTAAGGACGTTCAGTTTCGCATTGTGGAGCAGGGCGGAGCCCCCCGCACTATTAAATCCAATCTTGAGTTGAAATTGGACGTGAAGTTCAGCGACAACCAAACCGTAATTAGGAGAATTCTCGAGGATTTCTACCAACCTACGGCGGGCCAGACGCGCACGACCATCAAGTTTACCGCAGACTACCGCATGAGCCGTCGCTTGACCACGCAATTTTACTACGACCAAACGGTTAGTTCCTTCAAAACCAGCCAGGCCTTCCCCACGAATCAATGGCAAAGCGGCATTGCCTTGCGGCTTAATTTAGGTGGGTAAATTGGCCCTGTGGCTTCCTATATTTGTGCCATGGAATACCCTACTAGCCTTCGCTACACTAAAGACCACGAGTGGATCCGCCTCGAAGGCGACATCGCAACTGTTGGCATCACCGACTTTGCCCAAGGGGAACTTGGTGACATTGTTTTCGTCGACATTCCAACCCAAGGCGAGACCCTCGCTGCAGAAGAGGTTTTTGGCTCGGTAGAGGCCGTTAAAACGGTAAGTGATTTGTATCTGCCAATCGACGGTGAAGTAATTGAGGTTAATCCTGCCATTGACAACCAACCCGATCTTGTCAATACGGACCCCTACGGTCAGGGTTGGATGGTTCGCGTTAAGGTTGCGAGTGTTGCCGACGTAGAAGCCCTAATGGACTCCGACGCCTACCGCAAGCTCACGGGTGCCTAGTCACAGAATAAATACGCTGCTGCGCATGCGGCATCTATGGCTTTCGCTCGCTCTTTTCTGGGCGGGCATTGTTTTTTTCTATTCTCTTCAACCCAGTGCGGAACTTCCCCGAATGTTCCTTTACGTTCGGGATTTAGTGCTTCATTTTGGAGCCTATTTGGGCCTTTCATTCCCACTTATGCTTTACAGCCGGTCGGCGGCAGGGCCTTGGAAGGTTTCACTGTTAAGTTTTGGGTTCGGGCTGGCCGTAGAAATTTTGCAACCTATTGTTGCTGAGGGGCGTATCTTTTCTTGGACTGATGTAGCCGCCAATTCTTTGGGAATTGCATCGGGCACGCTTCTTGCGCTATTCCTTCGCAGACGTATCTTTATACCCAAACTAAAGCAGTATGAATCCTCGTAAAAACTTTAAGTCAGACCTTGACGCCCGCAAGGGTTTATTCCTTCAATTCGGTTTGGTTATCGCATTGGGTCTGTCGTGGATGGCCTTCGAGTGGCGCACCTACGAAGGTGGCTTGATCGATCTTGGCGCCCTGGACGCTCTCACCGAAGACGAGGACATGCTCGTTACCAACCGAACTCCGCCGCCTCCGCCTCCCCCGCCTCCTGCCCCTATTGAGATTTTCAAAATAGTAGACAACAAAATCGACATCGTAGAGCTCGACTTGATTTCTACTGAAATTGATGACGACGCCACCGTTGAAATCATGGAAGTCGAGGCAGCAGAAGAGGTTTTTAACTTTGTCAATGTGGAGAATAAGCCGGTCTTCCCCGGATGTGAAGACATTGCCACCGAAGAAGAGCGATTCAATTGCTTTAACGTTAAAACACGTCAATTCATCGGTAAAAACTTTGAGTTCCCCGAGATGGCAAGGCAGATGGGCATACAAGGCAAGGTTTGGGTCTCCTTTATTATTGAGAAGGACGGTCGCATTACCGAAGTTGCCGTGGATCGCGGAGTAGACAAACTTCTCGACGAAGAAGCCGTTCGCGTGGTGCGCATGTTTCCAAAAATGACGCCGGCTAAAGTTGGAGGTCGTTCTGTGCGAATGCGCTACTCATTGCCCATCAATGCACGCCTGCAATAAGGCTTAAAAGGTCTAAAGAGCCCCGGTTTCGCCGGGGTTTTTCATTTAAGGCATTATGAACTTCGATAAACCAACTTTGGCATGGGGGCCCAGCGTCTTAAGCGCGGTCTACCGTGCTGCCGACGCTATTATCGAGGTCTACGAAGGCCGAAGGGAGATGAATGTCGAGTTTAAGGGCGATAAAAGCCCAGTTACCGACGCAGACTATGCCGCCAATGCGGTTCTTGAGCCGGTCCTTTTAGCCGCTGGATTCCCGGTCTTGAGCGAGGAAGGGCGCAGTATTCCCTTTGAGGAACGCAAAAAGTGGAATTCCTATTGGGTAGTAGACCCCTTGGACGGAACCAAGGAATTCATCAAGCGTAATGGCGAATTCACCATAAACGTGGCCTTGATGTCGGGCGGAACCCCTGTCTTTGGCATTGTGTACGCGCCCGTGCTCGGTTGGCTCTATTGCGGAGGCCCGGGGATTGGCAGCCGCAAGTCCATGACGCGTTTGCCATGGAGCGAGTTTTGGCAGCAGGGCCAAAGCCTCCCGGGGAGGCTCCCCGAGCGCACCACGGTGGTAGCCAGTCGTTCGCATGGCAATCCTGAGACCGAAGAGTTAATTGCCCGTTGGGAGGCCCTGCACGGCCCCATTGATCGGGTAAGCATGGGATCTTCGCTAAAAATCGCCTTGGTTGCCGAGGGAAGGGCTCATGCCTACCCGAGGGCAGCGCCAACCATGGAGTGGGATACGGCAGCAGGCCACGCCGTACTCAAGGGTGCAGGCATGGAGCTCTTCCAGCTGGTCATGGGCCCCAAGGGTTTGGAGGCGGGCGCTCCGCTTCAGTACAACAAAGAAGACCTGCTCAATCCTCCCTTTATGGCCTGCGGGGCTCCCTATCTTTGCGGCAATGCATGATCTTGGGCTGCTGCTGAAATTCCGCTTGGCCTTTTCGGTCGTACTCTCTTCGGTAGCGGGCTATTTACTAGGCACCCCCGAAGTGCAGATCCTGGAACTCCTGATTCTAGCCTTGGGCGGCTTTGCTGTGGTAGGGTCGAGCAACGCCTTCAACCAACTCTGGGAAATTCAGCAAGACTCCCTCATGCTGCGTACCCAGAACCGACCCTTGCCCTCTGGGCGGATGACGCGCCGAACTGCGCTTATTTGGGCCTTGGCTTTTGGAATTCTTGGAATTGGAGCGCTCACCTTGCTCAATCTCAAGACTGCTGGATTTGGGGCTCTTAGCCTGCTGCTCTATGTGCTGATTTACACCCCTTTAAAAGCCAAGTCACCTTGGGCTGTTTTGGTGGGGGCTATTCCAGGAGCCATTCCCTTTATGCTCGGATGGGTAGCGGCAACGGGCAGCTTTGGTCCCGAGTCAGGCTTGCTGTTTGCCTACCAATTTGTATGGCAGTTTCCGCATTTTTGGGCCATTGCTTGGATGGCCTACGACGACTACGCCCGCGCGGGCTACTACTTGCTTCCCAACCGCAAAAAGGATGCGCAGGCCACTCGGCTCATTATTTTTTATACCGTCTGGATGATTTTGATATCCCTACTTCCCGCTTTGGGATTTGCTGGGCAGATTCAGCTCAGCACATGGGCTGCCGCGGTAACGCTCCTTCTGGGCTTTGATGTGCTCTACCACGCCCTAAGGCATTGGAGCCGCCGCGAGGATGCCTCCGCACGGGCATTAATGTTTAGCACGATACGCTATCTGCCGCTGGTTCAAACTATTTGGGTCATCGATCGTTTTACCTCATAGATTATGGAACTAACTCCCCAACAAAAAGCGGCGCGTCCGCTCCTTTATATCGGACTCGCGAGCATCGCCATGTCTTTTGCCGGCCTGACCTCAGGCTATGTCGTAGCGCGGTCCGCACTCTCTGCCAAAGCGCAGTGGGAGACCATAGAATTGCCTTTTTGGTTTTACCTCAGTGCGGGCTTGATCGCCCTCTCAAGTGTCGTCCTGATGCGGGCACAAAAGCTAGTAAAGTCGGGCGGAGACGCTCGTCTGCCCATGGTTCTGACCCTAATAATGGCAGTCTTGTTTGCCGTCTGTCAGGTATTCGGATGGAATGCCCTTACCGACCAAAACATTTTCTTTACCGGCCCCGGCAGCCGGCCAGAGGCGAGTTGGCTCTACGTCATTACATGGTTCCACTGGATACACATTCTCGTGGGTCTTATTGTGCTCGGCCGTATGCTTTGGCGCATCACCCGTGGCTACTATGTCGGAGCAAAAATGCTGCGTTTCACCTTGGGGGCTCAATTTTGGCATTTTCTAGGGTTTCTTTGGTTTTATTTGCTCGGGTTTTTGATCATCCTGCGCTAATTTTGCGCCAGCAATAAATACCATAAATACCACAAAACAAATGGCACAACCCGCTGCGACAGAATCTTGGTCTGGAGGCAATGAGCCCATGAAGGCCGAGTACGGCAAACTAATGATGTGGTTCTTCTTGGTTTCTGATGCCTTGACGTTTACCGGATTTTTGACGGCATACGGATTCATGCGTTTTGGCCATGAAGCAACCTGGCCTATTGCCGAAGACGTTTTTACCCACTTCCCAGGCATCGAGGGCGACCAGCCCTTGCTCTATGTGGCCTTTATGACCTTCGTGCTCATCATGTCCTCGGTCACGATGGTGATTGCTGTGAATGCAGGGCATCAACTCAAGAAGACCGCGGTGGCTTGGTGGATGATTGCCACCATCGTGGGTGGTTTAATTTTTGTTGGCTCGCAGGCATGGGAATGGTATCATTTTATCATCGGAGACAAGGGCGGGATTGAACTTGCCGACGGCCGCGTGCTCAAGGTGGCAGAAGCCCAAACGGGAGAAGTACTTTCATT